>NZ_JBNJOH010000027.1:0-54992 GCF_050113735.1 Vibrio sp. TRT 2004
GCTTTTTGTGTATTAGGGAGCAGGAGTGCTTCAGGTGTGGAAATCGGGTACGGGCTGTGGATTACGCGCTTTGAGATAGGGGACAATACGAGCGCTGCTTACGCTGAAGGTAAGGTTTGGCTGTAAACTGATGAGATGCTGGGCCTAGAAGATGTTGATAGGACTTGTCTCTGAAAAGAGAAAATATTCTCGCTATAAAAAAGCCACCTGATTAGGTGGCTTTCTAAAGTACTTGCTAGTGTTAAGCAGCAGGGCCGCTGATCAGAGTCAGTGCTTTTTTAGAGACTTCATGTGCGGCTTTAGTTAGGTTTTGTTTCTCTAGGGCATCCGCCAGTAGACCGTAATCTGAGACGTTTGAGCGTATAGAGAGCGCTTTCTCTAAGTACTGTTGAGCGCCACTCCAGTTTTCATTACGTAGGTGGAACTGCGCTAAAGCACTATTTGCTTGTGCGTTATTGGCATCTTTTCTTAGAACTTCTTCTAAGAAGGTGATAACTGGATGGCTGTCTGAGAGTTTAAGCTCAGGAAGTAAGCGATATAATTCAGAATTCGGATGCTTCTTAAGTGTTTCTTTAATTAAAGTAAACGCTTCGTTATCTGCCTGACGGTTGATGAGTTGCTTCGCAAAGCACTCCACTAGGTGAGCGTCTGATTTCACCTTGCGTGGTAGCGCATTCCAGTGAGCGATCAGTCCTTCACTCCCTTTTTGCTCTGCAACTTCAGTAAGCAGGCCGCATTGTGCTCGTTGTGCTAATGGCTCTTGTTCCTCTTCGGTCACGATCTTATTCTTCACGAGTTTTGGCAGTAAGTCCAAAAGCGGCTGCCAAAGCTTCAGTTCAATGTAAACCTGTTTGAGTAAGTTCAGCACTATTAGGTTGTTGGCATAGTTATGTTTCAAGCCTGACAGCGTTTCAAGAGCTTGGTTGTACTTAGCATCGCGAATTTGTTGTTTGGCTCTAGTGAGCTCAACCGCTAGCTCAGCGTTTTCTTGCTGTGCTGCCAGTTCTAAATAACGATCACGCTGTGCTTCATTACCCATGCCTTGTGCTGCTTCTGATGCAACTAAGTAACAGAGTAGTGGCATATCATGATGATTGGCCCAACGAGTCACTTTTTTCTCTGCGAGCTTGAAATCACCTTCGAGCAACTTGATGATTCCTTCATTTGTGTAGCGGCGTGAGCGTCTCATTTTACGTACGCTGAAGTAATTCCATGTCGCTGAACTCGCATAGAATACTTTCTTAATCAGATACTCTAAACCGAACAGTGCTGCTAGCGCGCCAATAACGAAGATGACTAAAGTCGTGACACTCATCTCGATGGTTTTGTTGGCAATTGAGATCAGCACATAGCCTTGTTGACCTGCATACTGAGTACCAACAAACAGTCCTAATCCGAGTACGACAAAGAGAAAAATAAGGCGAAACATTACTTATCCTCCGATACTAGAGTCGTTACTTCACGACGAAGGCGTTCACGAATGACATCAGATAGGTTCTGTTGGGTTTCAAGCTTAACTGGATACTCAACTTGAACCTTTTGTGAGCTCAATAGCTCTAGAGCTTTATTAAACTCTTTCACTTCATTTGAGTCTTGGTTAAAGAAGGTTGATGACCATTTGTCTGCGGTTGTTAACGCAGTCGAGTAGATTTCTTGTTGTTCTACGTAGACGGCCTTAATCGCTGTCTCTAACTTCGCCTTAATGTTTTCTTTTAAGTAGAAGTGCTGCTGAGGTGATAGGAGTGGAATAACGTTGCCATCACGAGTTCTGAAAGTGATGAAGTTGTCAGAGAAATCTTTTAGTGAAGTAATTAGGTTATCTTGCCAGTCGTAGATGTCTTCTGAAACTACAGGTTTTTGCTGCTTATCTGCTTCAGGAAGTAGGGCATTGGCAAGTGGGAGTTTATCTACCTGTTGCTGTAGTGCTGTAATGCGTAGCACTAAACCTTCACGATCAACTAATGGAATGGTCTTTAGCTTAGTAATGTCGTTGGCCATCGCTTTTCGCAGTGGAACTAAACTTGGGTCGTTCAGTGCAGCGATGCGCTGGTCCGCACTTTCCATCAGTTTGGTTGCGCTTACCGCGTCATGCTCAAGAAAGAGTTTACGTCCTGCCAGTTTTACCAAGTAATCTGCTTCCGCGAGAAGCCAGTCATTTGGACGACGCCCTTTCACATCAGCAACGGCTAACTGAAGGCTTTCAATGCTTTTTTGTTGCTGAGCTAATACGGTTTCTGCACGGTGAGTGATTTCTGTCGCTTTGGCGATGGCTTGCTGCTGGGTCGCTTCAAGTTCAGATTGAACCGAGTTTTGAGTTTGCTGCAACTGAGTCTGTAATGCGCTAATTTGCGCTTGGTATTCAGCGTTCTTTTGTTGCATTTGGAAGGTAAGACCGCCACCGAAAAGGACCGAAATAACGATGGCAACAGTCGCGAGCTTAACGCCACGTTTGGCTTGTTTATCTTCAGCTTGAGTTTTCGCGGCTTCGCTAGGCTTTGGTTCCGTGGCTGGTGAGACTTGCTCTGCTGTCTCTACCGCTGTTTCTGCAGACGCTGTTGTTTCTGATTTGTTTGCGTCCGCTGCCTTATCTTTTTCTTGGTCAGGGGCAATGTTTTCGTTTTTATTTTTGCTTGTCATGACTTATTGTCCTGTTTTGTCTGGCCGGAGAGCAGCCAATAACACTGGGTTCGAGGCACTGAAAGTATTGGTGACCACTTTAAAACCGACTTCTCGTGCTTGTTGCGCTATACGCTCGCTAGGTACGTAGAGGTGTAGCGTAAATAACCAGTCCCGTTGTTGTTGATTAAACTGCGAAATAAAGTAGTCGAGCTGACCTGAACTGGTGATGACTAATTGATTAATGTTTTTATCTTGCCAGAACGGTACGAGTAAATCTGAGCGGAAAGCTAGGTTTTCTCGTTTGTATACTTCTCTATATTCAACACACGCACCTCGTGCAGAGAGCGTATCGAAGATGAGTTCTCGCCCGCCATTTCCACGCAAGATGAGGATTGATTTGTTGGTGACGTTTTGCAGTACATCCAGATTAAGTAGATGTTCGCTGTCACTAATTTCTGGGTAGTGTACTTTTTGTTGACTCACTTTGCTCAAAACATGTGCAGTTTTTTGACCAACGGCAAGGTAGATCGGCTGTGAAGGCCAAGTTAGGCTCAATTGTGAGAGGAAACGATGGCTCGCTTCCACTGCGTGCTGGCTAACTGCGATGATGATGTCAACTTCAGCTATTCGATTCTCCAGTCCGGTTAAGTGCTCACCGGGCTGGATATGTATAAGAGGGTGGTGAAGGTTGGAAACTCCAACCTTCGAAAGTTGCTCACATAGGGTAAGGCCTTGTTGTCCCGGCCTAGTGACCAGTACTGCCATAGTGATTTACTCGTGTTCTGCGTACAGTTTAGTCAGAATCTCTTTCGCGCCGTCTGCCAATAGTTGATTAGCAAGTTCGACACCTAGAGCTTCTGCGTCTGCACGAGCGCCACGGATCTCACCACGAACGATCATAGAGCCGTCTGGTTCACCCACTAAAGCACGTAGCCAGATGTTGTCGCCATCAATGAGCGAGTAACTACCGATTGGCACCTGACATCCACCTTCTAGGGTTAGGTTCATTGCGCGTTCACAGCGAACACGGTCTGCGGTTTCTTTGTGGTTTAGTGGCTCTAGGAGTTCAATAAGGCGTTCATCGTCTAAGCGACATTCAATACCGACTGCCCCTTGTCCAACTGCTGGTAAGGACTGTTCTGGTTCAATAAAGCTCTTGATACGCTCTTCCAGTTCAAGGCGTTTTAGGCCAGCGGCAGCAAGAATGATGGCATCGTATTCGCCAGCGTCCAGTTTGCTGAGACGAGTGCCAACATTGCCACGCAGTTCTTTAATGACTAAGTCTGGACGAGCCTCTTTAAGTTGACATTGACGACGCAGGCTACAAGTGCCCACAATTGCTCCTTGGGGGAGTTCATCAATACTGCTGTATGTGTTGGATACAAAAGCATCGCGTGGATCTTCACGCTCACAGATGGTGACTAGGCCTAGGCCTTCAGGGAAATCGACAGGAACGTCCTTCATCGAGTGGACGGCCAAATCTGCTCGACCTTCCAGCATGGCGACTTCAAGCTCTTTAACGAATAAACCTTTACCACCCACTTTTGCTAGCGGTGTATCTAAGATAATGTCGCCTTTGGTTACCATGGTTACTAGCTCAACTTCCAAACCTGGGTGAGCAGCTTGTAATGCGTCTTTAACATAGTGAGCCTGCCAAAGCGCAAGTGGACTTTTACGTGTAGCGATACGAATTGGAGTTGTTTGAGTCATAGTGTTCTGCTGATACCAAAATAATCGCTAATCCTACCACTGTCGGCTAAAAATGCATTACTGCATATTCATTCGGGTGAGGGATTGATGTTTGCTAGCACAAAATCATCGAAAGAGTGTGATAAATGTCTCGTTTGTAAAATAGGCTATTATTATTAAGAGCAGTTACGTACCACACTAAGAGCGGCAACTTCAGATGGACAAAATTGTGTAGATCAGATCGTACATTTCTTTACCAATCCAAATAAAAATGTTAGATTGATCACGTTTTGTTGGTGCTTTAGGACAGTTTTTAGTCAGGCACTATCTAGGATATGAACCAAGGAAGCTCCCTTGCAGGCTTACACCAAGACGTTAATAAAGAGACTTGATAACCTTAACCAGCAACGTATTGAACGTGCGCTGGCGCTTATGGATTTACCAAGTCAACGAGTCTTCCATCTGATCCCAACTCTACTCCATTTCAACCATCCTCTGTTTCCTGGTTACTTTGATGCCAACGTTCCTTTTGGTATTTGTGATTTTGAGCTTAACGACATTCAGCAGCAATTCGTTGAAGATAGCCAATTAACCATTGGACAGCCTCTACCTACCAGTGAAAATCCAGCAATTCTCGGTCTTTATACCATGGGAAGTACATCTTCTATTGGGCAAAGCACCTCCAGTGATCTGGATATTTGGGTATGTGTATCACCTGAGATGGAATGCGAGGAAAGAGAAAGCCTAACCAACAAATGTTTACTGATCACTGATTGGGCACAAACTCAGGGTGTTGAAGCGAATTTCTTCTTAATGGATGAGCAACGTTTCCGTTCAAATCATTCTGAAGAAATGACCGGTGACAACTGTGGTTCATCTCAGCATCTACTGTTACTTGATGAGTTTTATCGCAGTGCTGTCCGCCTCGCTGGCCAGCGCTTGCTGTGGCAGATTGTTCCAACTGAGATGGAAGAGTGCTACGACGAATATGTAAAAGACCTGTGCAGTAAAGGATATATCGATTGCTCTAAGTGGATTGACTTCGGCAAATTGAATCGAATTCCTGCAGAGGAGTATTTTGGCTCGAATCTATGGCAGCTTTACAAGAGTATTGACTCGCCATACAAGTCGGTTCTGAAAGCCATTTTATTAGAAGCCTATTCGTGGGAGTACCCAAATACCCAGCTGTTGAGCCTAGATACTAAGCGACGTTTCTTTGCGCATGAGCCGGATCTTTACGGGATGGATGCGTATTACCTAATGCTAGAAAAGGTGACTCGTTATCTTGAACGTATTGGAGATACCACGCGTTTAGATTTAGTGCGCCGCTGTTTTTATCTTAAAACGCACGAAAAGCTTTCTAGAGAACCAAGTGTGGGTTCGGTGGAATGGCGTCGTGAAGCGCTGAGTGAGCTAGTACAGCAGTGGAATTGGTCAGACTCTGTTATTGAAGAGCTTGATGACCGTCGTAACTGGAAAGTAGAGCAAGTCAAAGTTGTGCACCATGCGCTGCTGGACGCTTTGATGCAGAGCTACCGGAATCTTATTCAGTTTGCTCGTCGCAACGATATTACTTCTGCCATTAGCCCTCAGGATATTAGTATCTTGGCGCGTAAGCTGTATGCTGCGTTTGAAGTGTTACCAGGTAAAGTTACACTGCTTAATCCTCAGATTTCTCCTGATTTGCATGAGTCTGACCTCACCTTTATTGAAGTTCGTCCAGGACGGACAAATAAAGCGGGTTGGTATCTGTATAAACAACCTTTGACTCCACACCGTATTATCGGTCAGGCGCCGTTAGAACATAACGAGTATTTGAGTAAGCTAGTCGCATGGTCATTCTTCAATGGTTTGATTACAGAATCGACTCGTTTGCATTCTGTGATTCGTGATGCTCACCTCGACATCGACAAGTTCTATCAGATGGTGAGTGACCTACGTAATACATTCTCACTGCGTAAACGCCGACCGACAATGCAAGCGTTAGCTAGCCCATGTGAAATTAGTCAACTGGCGATGTTTATCAACTTTGAAAACGATCCAACAGCAGACCTGAGTGGTAAGTCTTTGAAGCTTGATCCTAAAACCACAGATATTTTTAGCTTTGGTCCTGAGCAGAAATGCCTAGTCGGCAGTGTTGATTTGGTTTACCGCAATTCGTGGCATGAAGTACGTACTTTGCATTTTAAAGGTGAGACGGCCATGCTGGACGGGTTGAAAACCGTGCTAGGGAAAATGCATCAGGATGCGATCCCGCCAGAGTCAGTGGATGTGTTCTGTTACAGCAAAAATCTACGTGGCGTCATGCGCAACAAGGTTTATCAGTTATTGGCAGAGTGTATTGATTTACGTCTCAAGCCAGTTGAACAAGAAAAACGTCGTCGATTTAAGGCTTTACGCATAGGTCAGCAAACTTACGGTCTTTTTTATGAACGTCGTGGTGTTTCGGTTCAAATGTTGGAAAACTCGGTAGATTTTTATCGCAGTATTTCGACCAACAAGTTGAAAGGTTCACCACTTCTGATGCTAGATAAGGAACAGGACTATCAGTTGCCTGAAGTGGTTGATGGTTTTGCTAGCGAAGGTTTGATTCAGTTCTTTTTTGAAGATACTGATAAAGGCTTCAATATCTACGTGTTGGACGAATCGAATCGAGTGGAAGTCTATCACCAGTTTAAAGGTGAGAAAGATGAGATGATTGCGAGCGTGAACAGTTTTTATACCTCGGTGAAAGATGAAAATCCGCTCTCTTCGAAACTGATCAATTTCAATTTGCCTCAGTACTACCAGATTGTTCGTCCAGAAGATGACGAACCTTATATTGTTCCTTATCGAAATGATGGCGCCAGTTACACTAGGCCAAACAAGATAGTCAATGCATAAACGAATACAAAAAAGAGCATCTAAGGATGCTCTTTTTTTATGTTGGGCAGGGATGATGCCTTAGGCCCACTCGATCTCTTCGTCGCAGTGTTTTTCACACTCTTGCTTAACCATAGCAATAAGTTCTAGTCCAGTCTTTGAACACGTCCAATTACCATCAACTAGAGCAAAGTGAAACCCCCCAGATTTAGATGCTAGCCAGATCTCTTTCATTGGTTCCTGACGGTTGATAATGATTTGACTGCGGTCTTCAAACTCCAAAGTCATTACGTTGCCAGAGGTCTCGTAATCGATGTCCGCACCTGAATCATCAATCATTTCCTCGATGATTTGCATTTGAACATCTACTAACTGATGAAATTCCGTATCGTTCATCTAATCTATCCTATTGCTTTTCTTGAGTGTGGTGCGATTATAGGGGGCATTGATAGAATAATCACGATACAACCAATGAAAAAATCGATCTTAGCTCTTTTTATCTTTTCGGTGCTTGGCTTAGCTGGCTGTGGTCAAACTGGACCGCTTTACATGCCTGAAGATGCTCAGCAGAACGAGCAGTCTTCACAATAATTAGAAACAGAATATAAGGGAAAGTACTTTGGATTACTTCAACTATCAGGATGATGGCCAGCTATGGGCCGAAGATGTCGCACTAACAGAACTTGCACAACAGTACGGCACGCCACTTTATGTATACTCACGCGCAACATTTGAGCGTCACTGGCACGCGTTTGATAAATCGGTAGGTGAGCACCCACATTTGGTGTGCTATGCCGTCAAAGCAAACTCAAACCTTGGTGTATTGAATGTGTTAGCTCGCCTGGGTTCTGGTTTTGATATTGTGTCTGGTGGTGAACTGGAACGAGTCATTGCTGCCGGTGGTGAAGCAAGCAAAGTTGTATTCTCTGGCGTTGGTAAAACCGAAGCCGAGATGAAACGAGCGCTAGAGCTGGGGATCAAGTGTTTCAACGTAGAGTCTGAGCCAGAGCTTGAGCGTCTCAACAAGGTTGCTGGAGAGCTTGGTCTTAAAGCACCGATCTCGCTGCGCATTAACCCAGATGTCGATGCAAATACTCACCCTTATATTTCAACTGGCCTACGTGATAACAAGTTTGGTATTGCGTTTGATCGTGCACCTGCGGTTTATAAATTTGCTCAAAGTCTAGAGAACTTACAGATTCGCGGTATTGACTGCCATATTGGATCTCAGCTAACCGATATTGAACCGTTTATCGATGCAACAGATCGCCTGCTCGCACTTATTGATGATCTAAAAGCCCAAGGTATTAAGATCGATCATCTTGATGTTGGTGGTGGTTTAGGGGTGGTATACCGTGATGAGCTGCCACCAGAGCCTTCTGATTATGCGAAGGCACTGCTAGGTCGTCTTGAAAATCATCAAGACTTGGAGCTTATCTTTGAACCCGGCCGTGCGATTGCAGCTAACGCAGGTGTCTTACTGACTAAGGTAGAATTCCTTAAACATACCGAACACAAGAATTTCGCCATTATTGATGCCGCAATGAATGATTTAATGCGTCCAGCGCTTTATCAAGCATGGCAAGATATCGTGCCTGTTTGCCCTCGCAAAGGCGAACCAATGACTTACGACTTGGTGGGACCTATCTGCGAAACGGGTGATTTTCTCGGTAAAGACCGTTCGCTAGTGATTGAGGAAAATGATTTGCTAGCGGTACGTTCTGCTGGTGCTTATGGCTTTGTCATGTCGTCCAACTACAACACTCGTTCTCGTGCAGCAGAGGTCATGGTTGATGGCGATCAAGCTTACTTAGTGCGCCAAAGAGAAGAACTATCCAGTTTGTGGGCACTTGAAAACGTACTTCCGGAGTAATTGAAGTCTTATGCATTTCCATTTTTCAAAAATGCACGGTTTGGGTAACGACTTCATGGTCGTTGATTGTATTACTCAAAATATTTTCTTTTCCCCTGATTTGATCCGTCGCATGGCGGATCGTCACACAGGCGTTGGTTTTGACCAACTGCTTGTCGTGGAAGCTCCATACGATCCTGAAACCGACTTCCACTACCGAATTTTTAACGCTGATGGTAGTGAAGTTGAACAGTGTGGTAATGGTGCTCGATGCTTTGCTCGCTTTGTCCGAATGAAAGGATTAACTAACAAGTACAGCATTAGCGTCAGTACTAAAAAGGGTAAAATGGTACTGAACATAGAGGAAGATGATCAGGTTACGGTGAACATGGGAGTGCCGGAATTTGAACCAAGTAAGATTCCTTTCAAAGCGAAGCAGACTGAAAAAACGTACATCATGCGTACAGGGGAAAAAACCTTATTCTGTGGTGCAGTCAGCATGGGTAACCCTCACGTGGTGACTGTGGTTGATGATGTCGCTACGGCTGATGTCGACACATTAGGACCTCTTCTAGAGTCCCATGAGCGATTCCCTGAGCGCGTTAATGCTGGATTCATGCAAGTATTGCGACGAGATGAAATCAACCTACGAGTCTATGAGCGAGGGGCTGGTGAGACTCAAGCCTGTGGCAGTGGTGCTTGTGGTGCGGTAGCTGTTGGTATCATCCAAGGGCTATTAGACGAAAGCGTTAAAGTGAACCTGCCTGGTGGTTCGCTGCACATTAGCTGGCAAGGACCTGGGAAACCGTTATACATGACAGGCCCTGCTACCCATGTGTTTGATGGTCAGCTAAGCTGCTAAGAATAAAATAATAACAAGGATTCAACGTGTCTCAAATTGAAGCGGATGCACTGACGGCTGAAGTGGTAGCCGAGTACCTAAGTGACAATCCAGACTTTTTTACTCATCGACGTGATTTAGTGGACCGACTGGCACTGCCAAGTCAGGAACAAGGTGCTGTTTCTCTGGTTCATGTGCAAATGAACCGGCAGCGTCAGCGAATCGAAGAGTTAGAAGAAGAGATCACCTCATTAATGTCTCTGGCTAAAAGTAATGACAGAACATTTCATGAGTTTATGGAGCTGCAAGAGCAGATCCTCAAATGTGACACCCTGTTTTCGGTAGTAAAAGCCATTGAAAATATGGCCAAATCACTAGGATTAGTGGCTTATGTGCGCTTACTTGATAGCGAATCGGGCTACTACTCATTGAATAAAGAAAACTATCAGCGTTTTGCGACCAATCATTTAAACGGTAAGAGTGCTTACTTGGGGCGTATGCGCAAAGTAGATCGCGAATTATTGCTAGGTGAAAACTCTCGAGCGCCAGAAATGGGTTCGTATGTCGTGCTACCCTTGTATAAGAAAGCACTTCAAGGAGTACTGATGTTCTCAAGCGGTGATGGTGGCCATTTCCAGCCCCATATGGACACCTTGTTCCTGCGTCACTTGGCGCTGGTGTTATCTCATTTGATTGAAAGCCTGCCTTGGCAATGTGAAGAGCATGAGCGAATCAGTAACTCCTCTTCCTAGCGGACTAAGACAGCCTCTGGAACGCTTCTATGAATATTTAAGAAGCGAAAAGGGGCTGAGCTTGCATACCCAGCGCAATTACAAACAACAGCTTGAAACCATCGCAAGTCACCTTGTTCATCTTGGTCTGAAAAGTTGGCAACAAGTGGACGCTGGATGGGTGCGCCAAATTGCCAGCAAGGGAATGCGTGATGGGATGAAGGCCAGCAGTATTGCTACTCGTCTCTCTTCGTTACGTAGCTTTTTTGACTTTCTGATTTTGCGCGGCGAATTGACTGCAAATCCAGCCAAAGGGGTTTCTGCGCCACGTAAAAAACGTCCTTTGCCTAAAAATCTCGATGTTGATGAAGTAGGTCAATTGCTTGAGGTGAATGAAGATGATCCATTAGCGATTAGAGATCGCGCAATGATGGAGCTGATGTATGGTGCAGGGCTTCGTTTGGCTGAAATGGTCAATGTAAACCTTAAGGATGTGAGCCTTTCTTCCGGTGAACTGCGTGTTATCGGTAAAGGCGATAAAGAACGCAAAGTCCCTTTCTCTGGAATGGCGGCGGAATGGGTAACCAAATGGCTGAAAGTTCGCTCTAGCTTAGCGAAGAGTGATGAGCCAGCTTTGTTCGTCTCAAAGCTTGGCGTTAGGATATCGCACCGGAATGTTCAAAAACGTATGGCGGAGTGGGGCCATAAACAGTCTGTCGCGAGCCACATTAGCCCCCATAAGCTGCGACATTCATTTGCCACACATATGTTGGAGTCGAGTAATAATCTACGAGCGGTTCAGGAGCTGTTAGGGCATGAAAATATTTCAACCACTCAGATCTATACCCATTTAGATTTTCAACATTTGGCTGACGTTTACGATCAGGCACACCCAAGAGCGAAAAAGAAAGGGAGTTAATTGTGCAATTTTTCCGCCAATGGCAAGCAGTCAAAGCAATGACTTTCGACCTTGATGACACGCTTTATGATAATCGTCCAATCATTCGTCAGGTTGAACGCCAGATGGTTGAATGGTTGCACCACCAACACCCTATCTCTGCGACTCAGCCGCTAAGCTGGTGGTATGATTTAAAACGAACCTTGGCAAAACAAGATAGCTGGTTACCTAACGATGTGACGCTATGGCGTTATAAACAAATTGAGCAGGGACTGATTTTGCTTGGTTATCAGCCGCAGCAAGCACAGTCGGCGGCTGAAGAGGCGATTGCGCGTGTCTTAGAGCTTCGGAGCGATTTCACAGTACCGTTAGAATCTCACAAGGTATTGGCCGAGCTGGCTAATCAGATACCCTTGGTAGCGATCACTAATGGTAATGTTGATGTGGAAAAAATTGGTTTAGCTGACTACTTCTCTTTGGTGCTGAAAGCTGGCCCAGATGGTTATGCAAAACCCCATCGAGATCTCTTCGACAAGGCGCAACAATTTTTGGCGATACCCGCTGAGGATATTTTGCACGTTGGTGATCACTTGGTCTCAGATGTCCTTGGCGCCAAGTGCAGTGGAATGAAGGCTTGCTGGTTCAACGATCAAAATATCGATTTGTATCAACATGATAAGGTGAAAGTTATCCCGGATGTTGAAGTAAACCGATTGTCTGACTTATTGTTATTGATAGGGAAGTAACTAACAACTCTCGAAATCAACTCTTTTCATATGGATGCATATGCATTACGGTATAGCCACTAGTAAATAAATGAAACACGTCTTAGGCTATTTGAATGCGCACTTATTCCACGCTGGTGACTGATAATCAGCAATTAATGGCGTTTCTCCAGGATATTCCTGCTAGGAATTCTGCATCATGTCTTGTCCAGCTTTTTTCAACAGAGCCAGAAGATAGAGTATGTGCTTATGCTCGGCAGATTTATGAATTCCTTCCACATAGCCACATCATAGGGCATAGCACCCGCCATACGATTGTCGATGGGCAGATCACTCATCATGGAAGCTTAGTTGTTATCTCTTGCTTTGAGCATACTCGAATCACCTCTGCATGTGTTGAACTGACTGAGAATCCTATCCAAGAAGCACGCAATGTTTTTGGTGCTCTTGAACTGAATGAGCAGTCGAAACTCATCATCAGTTTTTCACAACACATCAAGAGTTTGGATTTTAACCTCTACCGAGCGCTAGGGGAGTTAACATCAGTGCCGATCAGTGGTGGTGTGGCCGCCAATGTTGATGTACGTGAAGAGTGGGTGTTGTATGGCACTCAAACTTATCAAAAGAGATCGGTATCGGTTGCTCTCCACAGTGATCGTTTGCAAGTATGGCGCAACGCATTTTCTGAATGGACGCCTGTTGGTGGTCCATTAAGAGTCACCGATGCGGAAGGCGCTAAGCTAAAATCTCTCGACTACCAGCCTGCTTATAGTTTATATCAAATGAGGCTCGCACAAGGGCGCTCGTTAGCTTTAGAGCAGATGTTAAGCTTCCCTTTAGAAAGCAGTTCTGGGCAAATCAGTTGTCCTAGAGCCCTTTACCCTGACGGTAGTATTGAACTTGATCAATCGATCTCGATTGGTGATGAAGTACGCATCTGCTACAACCATCCCTCTTTAACGCTTGAACAGGTTCGCCATGATGTCATTCAACTAGCAAAATATAACCCAGAGTCTGTGTTTATCTATAACTGTGAGTCTCGACTGGAGTTTGTGGAGGGTGTCAGTGAAATCAGGCTTTTCGATCAGTTCGAAATTTGTTGTGGTTCATACTGCTTAGGGGAATTTTATCGTAGCGAGCGTCAAGAGACGCTGCATCACAGCATGACTTATGTTGCGATGAGTGAAGATGACTCGCGTCCGGCTCTGACCGTTGCTGATAACGACGAATTTCCGGTCTCACCACTTTTTCACCTCATTCGTCATTCAATTGATGAGCTCAACCAGATCCGTCAAGGTGTTGAACAAAAACTGGCAAAACAGACCGAGAGGTTGATTGAGAGTTACCGCCTCGATAAACATACTGGATTGCAGAATCGAGTAGCCTTACAGGAAAGGTTAACTCGCGTGAAAAGCAATGAGCATATTATCACTTTTAAATTGTCGAACTTTCATCAGGTTAATGAAAAGTACGGTTATCAAGTCGCTGATGAGCTAATCCGAGATCTGACGGAGCACATAACCTCAAGCATTGCTCATCGCCATGGTAGTGATTTTGTTAAACACCTCTACTATATCGGACCTGCTGAGTGGGCGATTGTTTTTATGTCCAATCGCACGAGTGAACAAATTCGGGTTGAATTCTCCTCTTTCGCTGAAGAGTTAGAACACATTAATTTTGACCCATTTGAGTTGCCAGAACTCGACTACTTGTCAGTATCGATTACCGCAGGCATCGCGAGTCGATTTGATTTCCCTGAAGTTGAGGGAGAAGAGCTACTGCTAAAATCGATCGATGCTAGACGAATGGGAAAAGCACGTAACACCCATATGTGTAATGCGAAAGATTGCGCGGTTTCTGTTGCTGAACATCAAGATAGGCTTGAGTTGATGGGAGTCGTTAGCCGAGCCATTCTTAATAAACGCATCATTACCTACAGTCAGCCCATATTTGCCGCTCATACAAGAGAACAAGTGTCACAAGAGTGTCTGGTTCGAATCGAAGATGAGGGCAGCATCATCTCTCCAGGGCGTTTTTTACCTATTATCGAAGGAACTCATTTATATACGCGTTTGAGTCGCCACATGCTGACCTCTACGGTGGCATATATGGCCAACAGACAAGAGTCTTTCTCCATAAACTTATCACCACAGGATATGCTGAGTGATAAAACGTTGTACCTACTTGAGCAGTCGGTCGCTGAGATGAATGAGCCTTATCGGTTAGGTATTGAAGTTTTAGAATCGGAACAGATTAAAGATTTTGGTCGCATGGCGGAAGTTTGCAGTCACTTCAAAAAACTGGGTGTGCGCTTGATGGTTGACGATTTTGGTTCCGGTTATTCCAATTTAGATGAGATCATTCGTCTTGAGCCAGACATTATTAAGTTAGATGGCAGCTTGATAAGAAATATCGACCAAGACGAAAAACAGCGCCGTATTACGGCCCAGTTAGTTAAACTGTGTCAGGTTCTCAATGCCAAAACGGTCGCGGAGTTTGTCCACAATAGTGAGATTTGTAGCATTGCGGAAAGCATCGGCGTTGATTACCTGCAAGGCTTCTATCTAGCAGAGCCTAAACGTCTGTTTTAGCGTTGAAAACGTGACCACTTTTGTCGGCTTTAAACACCTGCATGTAGTGTTCAAAAAAACCTAATAGCTGTTCTGATGAGTTTGGTTCACCAAAGGCATCAAGTAGCTCGCAACACACTTCTAATGTGCATAGATGGCCTTGTTGTTGATTACGTCGCAACTGATAGGTGGAGACTCGGGTTGGTTCAAGGTGTACTTGTGGCAACGCTTGCAACCAAGGGCTTTTACGCAGCATCTTTTTCGCCTCTTGCCATGTGCCATCGAGAATAATGAACAGGGGCGTGCTATTTGTTGTTGCCTGTCTTTGCTGACGTTTAATCTCTGATATATCGATGCTCTTATCGCTTGGGAAGAGCAAATACGGGTCATACTGTTGGCTAGCCACCAATGCCATTAAGTTTGTGCAAGGCTCCGTGCGCTGCCATACATGAGAGCTACTGGTTGCCAAACTTTGGAGTAACCATTTACCGGTATTAGTCTCGCGATCCAACTCGTTCTCGTGCATTAATAGTGCAATATGAATAGGGGCTTGTGTCTTTGGCAACAAGTCACACACACACTGATGTTGCAGCAGACAGTGAGGGCAACGAGTGCCCTCAGAGGTTATTACAGTATTCAAAGAGTAATGCCTTGTTGATGAGGGGTTAGTCCATCAGAGAACAGTTGGATTGGACTGATTTCATCGTAACCTGCCACTGGGGCGGTACTTGGGTTTAGCGGATACTTAACACCATTATATTTTAGAACGTGCTGGTTAGGTATCGCGCCACCACCGCTAACAAATAGAACCAGATCTTGCCAGCCGCTTTGTTTATTGACTCCAACGTTAATTGGCGTTCTGACTAAGGTGATTTTGCTATTAAAGCGCCAATCCTGTTGCTGATTGTCGAAAATCAGGAGCGTACAGCCACCAGAGCCACACCAGTCGAGTTGTGCCAATAGTTCATTATGGCCATCGCCATTGAGGTCGTAGCTAAGCCAGCGGTAGCGAGTCCCGGTAGGATCTATACCGTTAGCGCTGAAATAATCTCGCAGTGCTTTGTCAACTTTGGGATTAAATTCAGCGGTTGCAGGGATAGCGAGTGGACTAGTCGTTCCATACGTTGTCGAGGCGCTCTGCTCGGACTTGAATAAAGTCAGTCCACCGTCAGCAATAGGGTAGACCATATTGCCCACTTTTTCTTTGTCAGCCGTTATCTGGTTCTCTTCTCGGCTAAAGATACGTTCAGAAAGCAGAGGTTGTTGCTGATGGTGAGTCATGACAACTTGAACCTGATTTGGGTTTAGTTGTTGCCAGTAGCCTCGTTCTACAGAGTCTGATTCGCCGTCATTATAGCTGTAAGTGGTTGTGGCCGTATGGTCAGAAGCGATATTTAAGCTGACACTAAAGTTGCTAGCTTGTGTGGATGTGGCCTGATAAACCCCCGTCCAATTGTGGGTAGCATCTTTGTTCGATAGCATTGCACAGCCATTGTAGGTAGAGTCACCCAGTTGCAATGTCGCACTCCATCCGTAGAGAGAGTCACTCATACCATCGACACAACTGCGTTTATTGAGTTCTAGCGATCCGGCATCGAACTGATATCGTCGGCGATCGGTTTCAATTCGACTCGATTTCAGTGCGAGTTGTTGTTTCTCTTCGCCCAGTTTTTGAAATGTGAGGAACTTGTCTGAAAAGGCAACAGACCAGTATGGTTCGTTACCAAATGCAGAAGTAGGTTTAACTGGCTGATCACAGCGTTTTGGGTTTTCCGCACTAAGGATATTGATTGAATCAACAATGAAGCGCGCCGTGTAGTCGGCAACAAAACCATCCGCTTGACCAGTTGCAAGGTGACCGACCACTTCTGCGTACAGAGGTGAATATGGGCTTGGGACGAGTTTAAGAGCCTGTTGAAATCTGTCATTGGGTAGGTCGAGCCAATACTGCTGTTGACTACCGCAAGGTGTGATGGAGCGAACCTCATGACCAAGTATCACTTCACCGCGCATTACAAACGTTTGTGCTTGAATACTCGCTGGGTTATCTAAACTCGCTTTAGGCGTTGTTGGCGTTGAAGTTACTTGTTGAGAATCAAATGTCGAACATGCTGACAACGTAAGTAAAGTCATTACAGCCGCTGGGTTTCGGAGCGCCTTCATGCTATATCTTCCCTATTCAGAAATTGGCGGAGTCTATTATGGCATATTGGCTGTTCAAAACAGAACCAGACACCTTTTCTATTGACACTCTTCGAACACAAAAGGTTTCTTGCTGGGAAGGCGTAAGGAATTATCAAGCTCGGAATATGATGCGTGATCAGATTAAAATGGGCGACTTGGTTCTGATTTATCACTCATCATGCAAAAAAGTAGGTGTGGCAGGCATAGCTAAAGTCGTGAAGGAAGCTTATCCAGATCATTTCTCGTTTGATCCTGAAAGCGACTACTACGATCCAAAATCAACGCCAGATAGCCCACGCTGGGTGATGGTGGATATCGAGTTTGTTCGTAAGACAGAGCGCTTAATCCCACTTTCAGTAATGAAAGCCATGCCCGAGTTGGAAAATATGCCGTTAGTGAAAAAGGGCAATCGTTTATCAATAATGCCTGTTTCTGAGCAGGAGTGGAGTGCGATTCTCGACAAAGAGAAACTCCCCAGCCAAAGACAATTCTCGTGAAGCAAATCAGGCTGCAATAAGCAGCCTGATGGTCGTGAATTAAGTGATTAAAACAGATGGTCTTGGAGGTAATGAGCGACCGCATCATCGGCATTGCTACCAATGACTTCGTTATTAGGCAGCGCTTCTTTCACCTTGTGGTGCGCTGTTTCCATCACCAAGCCTTTTCCAGCCATTTCAAGCATTTCAGCATCGTTCATACCATCGCCAAAGGCAATGCAGTTTTCTAGTGTGAGGTTTAAGGACTTAGCAACCGCTTCTAGCGCATGACCTTTGGACACTTCAGCTGCCATAACCTCTAGGCACCAAGGTGTGGAAAACGCGATATTTAGCTGGTCGCCAAACGTTTCTCGCAGCTTTTTCTCGAAGATAACGAGATGGTCATGATCGTGCTCTGGATGAGTGAAAAATATTTTTGCTATGCCTTCGCATGGCGCAGCTTGTGCTTCGAATCGCTTGTAGCTAAAGCCGGATTCACTATGAAATTTTGCGAGCATCTCATCATCTCTATCCAGCAGCCAGTCTTCATTTTGGTACATGTGGATAAAGATATTGCGATCTTCTCTGATCACATCGATCACCGCTTGAACCAAATCAGCAGGAACATTCTTGCTGTACATGAGTTGGTCATTCTGGTCATGCACTCGGGCACCGTTAGAAGTGATCATGTAGGCTGGAATCCCGGCGATTTCTCGAATACCAGCTACGTCGACGTGGTGACGACCTGTAGCAAAGATAAAGGTGAAACCTTTTTCGTGCAGGGCTTTCAGTGTCTGTTTGGAAAACTCGCTTAGCTGGTGGTTTGGAGCAAGCAAAGTACCATCGAGATCGGAGGCGACAATGTGAAAAGGAGTATCTTGGCGTGAGTTGGTCATATCACCCTCGTTGTGCAGCGTTGATTCGCCATTGGTTAGAGCGAATAGTGTACTCCAAGAGAAAGGGGAAAAAGAGGGTAAACTTCACCCTCAATCATTTCCTATTTTAGTGCATTTCAAAGAAGTTCAGGGTGAGATCGAGGGCTTGATTACGGTATTCGTCTTTCTCAAACAATAGCTCGTGTTTGGCGCCGTCGATGACTTCCAATACACAATCTTGATGTGTTTTAGCCAGCTTACGCATAAATTGATCTTGTGCCTGATTGGAGACGATCTGATCGTCTCCTGCCTGCATCACGAGCAGTGGCGTCTTAATGTGACGTGTCATTAAATAGCACTGTTTACAGGCGACTAAGCCTTGCCATACCCAACGCGTGCTTGCTCCGCCTACTTTTAGTTCAGCGTGTTGCTCATAGAGGTTGCGGAACCAGTGGTAGCGAATCGAACTTTGGCTAAGTAGGTTACCCGCAAAAGGTTTGGGATAGTAAGCCACTTGACCGGGAGCAAAAGTTGGTTTGGAGTAAACTGCCGTCAGCAGTTGGCCAAGCAGAGTTGCAATGGGTTTAAGGTGCCACGGCAGATTCACGCCATACATTGGCGCACTAAGTGATGCCGCATCAAATTGAGAATCGCGTGTTTGGAGATAACGAGTAACGATGTTTCCCCCCATAGAGTGACCAAGTAAATAGCGCTTGTCATAGTGCTCTAAGCTGAAGTGCTCGAGTAAGACGTCTAGGTCTTGAACGTAATCTTCAAACTCTCCGACATATCCCATCTGTGTATCTTCAATCAGACGTTCAGATAGCCCTTGTCCTCTGTGATCATAGGAATAGATATCGTAACCCTGCTGAAATAGGTCGTAGAACAGTTCTTGATATTTCGTGGTGCACTCGATTCGTCCATTGACCACGACAATCGCTTTAGTGTGCTGAGGTGAACAGAACTTTATCCAGTATAATGAGGTCCGATCGAACGATTTTAGGTAGCCCTGCTGCCTAGATTGCCAAAAGTTGGCAATATCGCTACTGATTGCTTGCTCAAAATCTGACTCTTGAGTATAAGAAGGAGTTATGTTGGAGCTTGAATCATTCATTGACGCTAATGACCTGAATATGATTGATTTTTGCGGCAGAGTTAGATTATGTGTGGCTAGCTACGTTTAGTCGAGAGGAAATACTATGGATATGCATGTTTGGCTTGCTTATGTGGTTACGGCAATTGTTTTTAGCCTTGCGCCAGGTTCTGGTACCGTAAATTCCATAAGTAATGGACTGAGCTACGGCACACGCCATTCTCTTTCTGCTATCGCCGGTCTGCAAATTGGTCTTGCTATTCATATTGCTCTTGTGGGTGCTGGTATTGGCGCTTTGGTTGCACAGTCTGCTTTGGCATTTAGCGTAATTAAGTGGGTAGGAGCGGCGTATCTGATTTGGCTTGGTATCCAAAAATGGCGTGATCGCTCAAGCTTAGCGGCGAATCAGGCGACTCAATATATGTCACGTACCAACCTAATGCGCAAAGCGGTGTTGATTAACCTTACTAATCCTAAGTCTATTGTCTTTCTTGTGGCCCTGTTTCCACAGTTTATTGACCCAGCAAGAGACCAATTGACTCAATTGTTGGTGCTAGGTATTACAACCGTAACTATAGATTCAGTCGTTATGTTGGGCTACACCAGCTTGGCTTCGCAGATGGGCCGTTTCATTCGTTCTGATCGTATTATGTCAAAGATAAACAAAGTGTTTGGCTCTATGTTTATGGGGTGTGGTGCGCTATTGGCAGCTGCAAAAGCATAACACTGAGCTACTGACTGATATGCAAAAGCGAATACGTGATACGTATGTAGCACGTCAACCTATCTTAAATGCTAAGCGACAAACCTTAGGGTATGAGTTGTTGTTTCGTGATGGCGAAAGCAATGCATACCCAAGTCATATCGAGTCCAACCGCGCCACCTATCGGCTGATTGTCGAAAACTTCCTATCGATTGGGACCAACCCTTGTATTGCGGCTTCTCGCTGCTTCATTAATTTCCCACACGAAAGTCTGGTGCGATTACTTCCGCTTTCGTTGCCAAAAGAGCAGATTGTGGTTGAGATTCTTGAAACCTGTATTCCCAACGATGAACTGTTCTTAGCCGTCAAAGAGATCCATGCCAATGGTTATCTGATTGCGTTAGATGACTTTGTTTACAAGCCTGAATGGGAGCGTTTTCTTCCATTGGTGCACATTGTTAAGATCGACATCATGGCAACGGGACTGGAAGAGTCTTGTGCGTTGATCAAAGAGCGATTAGCCATGGGCGTCAAACGGAAGTTCTTAGCAGAGCGAGTCGAGACAGAAGAAGAGTTTCTTGCGACTCGCTCTGCTGGTTTTTCGTTTTTTCAAGGCTACTTTTTTAGTAAGCCTGTTGTTATTCGACAGCGGTATCTTAGCCCTGAGCAGGTGATTGCGATGGACTTGTTCCGCGCTGTATGTCAGCCACAAGTGGACTTTGAGCAGATAGAAAGGATTGTCGCTCGAGATGTGGCTCTGTCATTTAAACTGTTGCGCTTCGTTAATACCATGTCGAATCGGATTGAAGTACCTATCTCATCATTTCGTCAGGCGCTGGTTTATCTGGGTCAAGACAAGCTGAAGATATTTGTGTCACTGGTGGTCGCTTCATTTGTTTCGGCTTATAAGCCAAAAGAGATTTACACCTTGTGCCTTCAGCGCGCTCAGTTCTTTCAACTAATGTCGGATGACAACCCGTTTGAGCAACTGCGCGAGCAGGCTTTCATTATTGGTTTATTTTCAATGCTTGATGCGTTGCTGGATATGCCACTCGAAGAGTTGGTTAATCAACTGCCCTTATGTAAAGCCATTAAAGTCGTTTAACCCCACTGCCCAATCATGAATTTTTTATGACAAATGCCGTTCAGGTGTTGATCAATTCATCTAATTAAATAAACATATTCGCATATCCATATATGAGTATGTTTTATGCTGCCTCACCAATTTTTCAAATTGCTTTCTGATGAGACCCGTGTTCGTTGCTTGATGTTAATCATGCGAGAAGAGTGTCTGTGTGTTGGAGAGTTGACAGAAGCACTGAAAGAGAGCCAACCGAAAGTATCACGTCATCTTGCTCAACTGCGCTCGAACGGAATTTTGGTCGATGTTCGGCAAGGTCAGTGGGTGTTTTACCGTTTGGCGAAAGACTTGCCAGGGTGGATGAACAAATTGATCGATGATTTGGTGGCTTCCAACTGCCTGAAAAAAGAATACCAGCAAGATATAGAGAGACTTCATGCAATCCAGTCTCGTCCAGTCTGCTGCCCATAGTTTTTGAAGATAAAGAGACAAAGTTATGACGATTAAAGTAGGTATCAATGGTTTCGGTCGTATTGGACGTTTAGCCCTGCGTGCTGCGTTTGATCGGCCCGAACTGGAGTTTGTTCTAATCAACGATGTTGCCGGTGACACCGCCACACTGGCTCACCTTCTAGAGTTTGATTCAGTGCAAGGACGTTGGCATCACGAGGTTGCAGTAGACGGCAATGCGATGGTGATTGATGGTCGCACTGTAGTAACGACTCAGGAGCGAGATATTGATGCCGTTGATTGGTCTGGCTGTGATGTGGTTATTGAAGCGACGGGTGTTCATCGCAAAACCGCTTTCTTAAACAAATACCTAGAGCAAGGTGTGAAACGCGTTGTTGTTTCTGCACCGGTTAAAGAGCCTGGAATTGCGAATATCGTTGTGGGAGTCAATGATGAAATCTTCGACCCTGAGATCCACCGTATTGTTACCGCCGCTTCGTGTACTACCAACTGTATCGCGCCAGTCGTTAAAGTGATCCATGAGAAGTTGGGCATTGAGCAATCTTCATTTACGACTATCCATGATTTGACGAATACTCAAACCATTCTCGATGCACCCCACAAGGATCTACGTCGTGCCCGCGCATGTGGCATGAGCTTAATCCCAACCACGACGGGCAGTGCGACGGCGATCGTTGAGATTTTCCCTGAGTTGAAAGGCAAAATTAATGGTCATGCAGTCCGTGTTCCGTTAGCCAACGCGTCACTAACGGACATCATTTTTGATGTCAAACGCGATACCACAGCGCAAGAGGTGAATGCCTTGCTAAAAGCAGCTTCTCAAGGGGAGCTGAAGGGTATTCTGGGCTTTGAAGAGCGACCTCTGGTGTCGATTGACTATAAAGGTGATCAACGCTCAACCATCGTTGATGCTCAGTCAACCATGGTTGTGGGTACCCGCATGGTGAAAATTTACGCTTGGTACGACAATGAGATGGGCTACGCGACGCGCACTGCGGAACTGGTTCGTAAAGTCGGTCTGGCGTAAGGAGAGAGACAATGACACACCCATCTTGGCAGCTTGATTTAGAAGCTGGTGCTTTGATTCTTACCCCATGTCCTGGAACAAAAGGCGTAGATCTAGCCGATTCACTGGCTCAACTGAAAGAGCAAGGTGTGCAGGCGATTGTGACTGCACTGGATAACGCAGAACTTGCAAGCAAAGATGTCTCCGCACTCGGTGAAATAACACAGCAAATGGGGATGCAGTGGTTCCAGATAGAGATTGAGGATGACTGCGCTCCGGCCGGTGATTTTATTAACAAATGGCAGCAAGCGAGTCCTAAGTTACACCAGATTGTCGACAACGGAGGCAAAGTTGCCATGCACTGTATGGGAGGCTCTGGACGCACTGGACTATTTGCCGCCCATCTCTTGTTAGAAAAAGGATGGCAACTGGAAGAGATTGTAGAAGCGGTACAGGCACTACGCCCTGGTGCTTTTACTAAGTCTGTTCAGGTCGATTACATCAAAGCGGTAGCTGAAAAATAGCGACGAAAAGAGCTTTTGGTCTATTGGTGTCTAAAAGCTCTTATTGCTCTATTTTCGCTAGCACTCTTTTGTGTGATTAGATAGCAAGTAAACAAGGTTAGGTTGTCTATGTTCGCAAATCTGAGTAAAAACGTGCGCCAATATATGCTGGTGACGTTTAACTACTGGAACTTCACCATTACTGATGGTGCACTCAGAATGCTGGTCGTGCTCTATTTCCACAGTCTTGGCTACAGCACTCTAGAAATTGCGTCGCTATTTCTGTTTTATGAGTTTTTTGGTGTTGTCACTAACCTTATCGGCGGATGGTTGGGAGCGCGTCTTGGCTTAAATAAGACGATGAACATTGGTTTGGGCATACAGATTTTCGCCTTAGCCATGCTTGCGGTACCGACCAGTTGGCTGACGATTCCCTGGGTGATGATGGCTCAAGCACTATCGGGTATCGCAAAAGATCTCAACAAAATGAGCGCCAAAAGTTCCATAAAAACATTGGTGCCTGATGAACAGCAAGGTTCTCTCTATAAATGGATAGCGATTCTCACCGGTTCAAAAAACGCTTTGAAAGGTGCTGGATTCTTTATTGGTGGATTGTTGCTGTCGTTAGTGGGTTTTAAATATGCAGTACTGCTTATGGCTGGTGTACTGAGCTTAGTGTTTATCGGTAGTCTTGTTGGGTTAGAAAGTGATTTGGGTAAAGCGAAAACTAAACCAAAGTTTAAGCAGATTTTTTCCAAGTCAGAGCCTATCAATATTCTTTCAGCGGCGCGTATGTTCCTGTTTGGTGCTCGAGATGTATGGTTTGTTATCGCGTTACCGATTTATCTTGGTAGTGTGTTTGGCTGGGATCATTTATGGGTTGGCGGGTTCTTGGCTGCGTGGACCATTGCTTATGGGATTGTACAGGGGATAGCGCCAAAGATTACGGGTAAGGCAGAGGGCAAAGTTCCTGACGGGCATGCTGCTATGCTGTGGGCTGGTGGTTTGGCGGTAGTGACCGGTTGTATTGCCTACGCTGTTCAGATTGGTTGGCAACCTGAGCTGGTGATTGTCGGTGGCTTGCTGCTATTTGGTGCAATCTTTGCGGTGAACTCATCATTGCACTCTTATTTGATTGTTAGCTACGCCAAAGAGGATGGGGTTTCCTTGGATGTTGGTTTTTACTATATGGCCAACGCCATGGGGCGTCTTATTGGAACGATCCTTTCTGGTTGGGTGTTTCAGATGGCGGGTCTTTCGGCGTGTTTGTGGGTGTCATTTGCATTTCTAGCGTTAACAACGATGATTTCTTTGAAATTGCCGAAAATCGAACACGTTGCATCAGCTTAACATTATCAACTATTCATGACTGAAAGCTGACCAAGGTTGTACTTTGGTCAGCTTTTTTATTGCTATATTCAGTAAGTTAGTTTGCAAAGGGTTAGGTATGAGAGAAAGAGTCCATTTTTTTGACTTGCTACGATGCGTAGCAGCGGTAGCGGTGATCGCTATTCATGTCCTTGCCCCTTATCGATACGAACTGGGTCTCATCCCATTTAACCAATGGGCGACGGCGGTTGGAGTCAATAGCGTAACGCGCTGGGCGGTGCCCGTTTTTATTCTTATCACAGGCGCTTTGATGCTGAGTGATAAGCGGCCATTTGACTTTAAGTACTATGTGAAACGTCGATTAGGCAAAGTGCTATTGCCTTTTATTGTCTGGTCATTGTTTTATGCATTTCTAGCAGGTTGGAGCCTGAACGGATTTGACAGCCAGCAAACTCAGTCTCTACTTGAAAACAGCCTGACACACGCTACTTATTACCATCTGGGATTTTTTTACTACTTTATCCCGCTCTATTTTGTGATTCCGTTTTTTCAGTTTGTCATTAGACAATATGGCGAGAGCTCACTCTATGCCTACGTCGCTATCTGGCTGGGTACTACGTTACTCTACCTTACAGGTATCGATGGTGTGTGGAGCAATCAAATGTGGCTCTATAGCGGCTATCTTCCTCTTGGATACTTGCTCTACCAACGTGTGCCGCTAAGCAAAGAATACGTGATGATTTTCGCTGTGCTCGGAGCCATTGCCCTATTTGTCACAGGCTTTATGGTCATAACCAATAGTGTAGTGGCCGAAGAATATACGGTAGGACGTTGGCTATCCTATAAAACACTTAACGTTGTCATCGCGGCGAGCATGGTGTTTATGTTGTGCCGTTATTTTGGCGAAGGCTTATCATCCCAAGCCAATCGAGTGATTGGGTTCATTAGCAGTCATAGCTTGGGCATCTATATTTTGCATCCAATCGTGTTATGGCCGATGAAAGAGTTCGCTTGGCATCAGGGACATCCCGCCTGGGTTATCCCTGTATGGATAATAATTAGTGGTTGTGGCTCTCTTGCAATGAGTTCGCTACTGGCGAGATCGGCTTATACACGTTGGCTGTTGCCTTAACGCTTTAAAGCAAAGTGGAGAAACTTGGCACCTTGATAAGTGAGCGTACCTTGATCGCCCGGATTTAAGGCATGGAAATAGTGGATACCAACCTGAAATTCACGTTTAGGACCAATTTTTCCTTTTTGAACATAGATCCAATATTCTTGGTCATCTTGGCCAGGCTTCGGATCATCAACTGTAATTGCCTGTTTATCGAGGATGGTCACTTCGACTGTTTGTTGTGGGGCATTTTCACCCTGAATGTGCTTACGGTAGAAATGGACAAATGTCCATCCACTTATAAGCGCAAAAAGGGCGATAGCAATAGAAAGAGTGAGAGGCATAGTTTTCGTCCCTTTTACTAAACGCAGCCATTTTAACGTGATTTCACTAGATAGTCTGGGCACGGCTCTTGCTGTAAAAACAAAACAGCAAGATGGAATGCTTTTTTCGAGTCATATCACATGCTGCCACAGGGGGAAGGGAAGTAATTTAGTTGATTAGCTATTGATTCATTTACATAAATTAACTTGCAACTTGTAGAAAAAATGGGACAGTAGATAGAACAAGTAACAATTACCCCCTAAACTTAGTAGCGATGGAGGGAAACTATGTCTGATATTGAAAAAGTGGTCACTCGAACACGCAAGATCGAGAAGCTTCTTCGGACGCAATATCATGCAGACGGTAAGGGACTGCATCAGCTTATTACCAGTTGTGAAGAAAGACTTCCTCACGATGTAATAGGTAAGCTGAGATATATCGCAACGATTCGCAATAAAATCGTGCATGAAGAAGATTACAAACTAGATAGTCGCAAAGAGTTTCTAGCCGCTTGTGATGAATGTGAAAAAGAGCTGACACCTAGGAGTAGCCGTTTCATCTGGAGAGCAGCTATAACCTTGATGACTTTAATCACTCTTGCGGCATTATTGTTCTATTATGCTCATTGGGACGTGTTGTCGAAACATTTGTAGAGTAATTGCTAAAAACGACCTTTATTTTTTAAGTGTTAAACTTAGACATACAGAGTATTTTTGAATCAAAGTGATGGTTTAAAACCCAATAAAAACAAAAAGGGACGCTAATGCGTCCCTTTTTGTTTTTAATAATTTCTTAGTACATCATCGGCAGTGTCATTAGGCCTACGACTACTGCGATCATTACAAGTCCTTGTTTTTGTGAAGAAGAAATCATGGCACTGCTCCTTTAAATTGATGTTTAACAATGTGTGACTAACAATAGCAGTGTTTTGGTGGTTAGATCAAGTGATTTGATCGCTAGTCCTTAAAAAAGATACTTTTCTATCGTTGTTTTCGATGAATTTCGAAGGTTAATTTGTTTTTTGATAGTTTTGTAACCGCTCAATATGCCAGCTAATTGCTTTGTTTTTGTTTTTTAAGTTGTTGATTTATAATGATTGGTGTTGTTTTTTCTCATTGGGTGAGATGACTTTTTCTATACTTTTGGTTGGTTCGTCATGTCATTGTTAGGGATGGTCAAAAGTTCATTTTAAGTTTCTATATGACTCTGTTTTGGCGCTCAGTCTAAAAATTATACTGGGTGATTTGGTTGGTTTATATGAGAAAACTTCATGTTTTGAATGAGGGGGTTTTCTGTGCTTTCTGTTAAGTTATTAATTTTTAATGATTTAATTTTAGGGTGAAAAATGTGCTACGTTTGGTTCTTATTTTTTACTGCGATTGGTCGATCTGAAGCGTGCTAGATAAAGATATACTGAAATTCTCATCCATTGAGAACATTGTGAGCAAAAAGCAATACTGATGGTGATTCACAGAAGTCGGCTTGGTTGACGGCGAGAAGTATTATCGAGATCCAAATTTTGCCCTTCTACGGTAGACATCTTGACGACTCTGCCTACACTAGCACCTCAAATTTTCTTGAGGTGTTCGAATGTGGAGCTGGCTATCTGTTGCTCTTTCGGGATATATCAGTATTTCTGCGAGTGAAAGTAATCACGTAAGACAAGCAGCGATGTTTAAAACAATGTCGTTGCTTATGTTGTTGGTCATGCTCTGGAGTCAAAATGCTCTGGTTGGCATCGATGCGTGGTGGGTATCACTTGGTTTGCTCGTTTCTATGGCGGCGGATTGGCTCTATCTTGTAAAGCGTCACCTAAAGTTGTGTTTTGTCGGCTTTGTCACCGCCCAGCTCTGCTATGGTGCCTCTTTTTGGGTGAAGTTGTCAGGTGATATCGTGTGGTGGTTGCCTGCAATGCTATTAGGCGTTGCAATCGTGAGCTTCTTTCTTCTACTGCCCAAAATAGATCGACTTATTTTCCCTGTCGTTATGATGGGAATCGCACTGTTACAGCTCAATTGGGCTGCCGGTGAAGTGTGGTTGCTTAATGGCGGCATTGCCAATGGTTTAGGTTTCGTTGGAACAGTGACGTTAACATTATCGGCAGTGCTACTCGCAATCAGTGATTACCGTCCCTCAATGTATCGGGGACGTTACCTTGTCTCTGGTAGCTATCTCCTTGCTCACTCACTTATCACGGCTTCTCTGATTATTTAAAATCAAAGAAAATATCGATGAAGCATGTATTCTTGATCGGTCTATTACCTTTAGTGAGGAAGTTCCATGACAACCGAAATTCATGCCCATAACGTTCTAAACTTATTGCGAGAGCAGCCTATGTCTAAATCAGACTTAGAGCAGGCGATAAGCGAAGCATTTGGTGAGCGAGCACGTTTTCGTACATGTAAGTGCAATGGATTTACGCTGGAAACACTACTCGAGTTTTTTATCGATCGCGAGAAAGTGATCGTACAAGATGGTATCTGGATGGTGAATGCAGAGAGAGTGTGCAGTCATTAATTATGACTCGATACCACCGTTAAGATAATTTCTGTCAATGTCTCCAAATCGTCTGGTGAGCTTGTTATACTTCGCCGAATTTTTAGTGCTTGATATATAACGTTTTGGAGACCTCTTATGGACATTCTTTCCGCCGCGACCATGCTGTTTCTAATCATGGACCCGCTTGGCAATCTTCCTATTGTCCTATCGATCCTAAAACATCTCGATCCCAAGCGCAGACGTAAAGTACTTATTCGCGAGTTGATTTTTGCGCTTGCGATTCTGATGCTGTTCTTGTTTGCAGGTAAGACGATTCTTAACTTCTTGCACGTTCAACCTGAAACGTTAAGCATTTCAGGTGGCATCATCCTATTTATTATTGCAATTAAGATGATATTTCCTAGTGCAGGTAGTATTACTGGCCTAGCCGCGGGTGAGGAGCCCTTTATCGTGCCGATGGCTATCCCGATGATTGCAGGGCCATCAGTTATTGCCGCTCTGTTGCTGCTTTCAAGCCAGTACCCGAACAATTTACTTGAGCTTTCTGCTGCTGTGTTGCTCGCGTGGAGCGTGACCTTCTTTATTCTAATGTTCTACAGTTTCTTCCACCGTATATTGGGAGAACGTGGCCTAAAAGCGATAGAGCGTTTAATGGGCTTGCTACTGATCATGATCTCTACCCAGATGTTCTTAGATGGTGTGAAGAGTTATCTTGCTTAGCGTTGAAACGTAAAAATAAAAATGCCGCTCTATTTGGAGCGGCATTTTTTTGTTTCAGGAATGGTTAGGTCATGTGCTTACGGCGAATATCAAGTAGGGCGAAGATACCAAAGATCAGTATTGACCATTTTTCCCAACTGCTCATTTTAATTTTGTCGCCAAATGCGCCAATGAAAATCGCCATTTGCAAACCATGCATAATGAACAGGAATGCTGTCATGATGTAGAGCGCGATAGCTGCTTTGCCAGGAAACGGCATAAAGAAGTTCAAGATTAGAATAAACCAGACAAAGCCTATTGCGGCTTTGGCCAGAAGAATCAGTGCTTTCATCAAAATTTCCTTATTGATCTGCTTGTCTTTCGAATAGTCGATAGCTGACCTGACCAGCTGTTTTCTCACGGTGTAAGTGCCAGTGAGCAGGGATGGAGTCAAGGCTCAATTCTTTTTCAGTCTCGACATAAATCATAGCGTCATCCGTTAACCAGCCATGACTTTCAAGTAGGGCAACGGTTTCATCCAGTAAGCCTTTGCGAAATGGCGGATCAATAAATACGACATGATGAGGTGTGCCCGGCTGTTTAAGAAAGCTAATTGCATCAGTATTATGAGCTGTCAGATTGCTGGCATTTAATGAAGCAATGTTTTTCTCAATTTGTTTAAACGCGTTAGGGTTTAACTCGATAAGTGTCACCATCTCTGCTTGGCGTGAAGCGGCTTCAAAACCGAGTCCACCAGAGCCAGCGAACAGATCGAGGCATTTAGCGCGGGGAACATCTTGAGCGATCCAGTTAAACAGTGTTTCTTTGACGCGATCTGTTGTTGGTCTTAGTCCTTCGGCATCATGAACAGGCAGTTTTCTTCCTCTCCATAAGCCGCTAATAATACGAACAAAGCCGGTTGAAGGCTTTTTTTGTGATGTGTTTTGCTGGCGACGTCTTACCATAGATTTTTTGACCGCTAATAAAGTGATACTATAGCCAGTCGCTCTGCTGTTGAGCGCTAACATACAGCCCAAATTTGTTGATGACAAAGTGTATACCAACACTCTGGCAGTGAAAACTTTTCACTTTGTTGTCATTTTGCTTTTTTCAGTGTGGATAATGCCCGCAGAAAAAAGTCTGAGTTAATTAAGACGATCTAGGATAGCCCCAGATGACGGAAAAAAAGAAGCGCGGATTACTCTCTTGGCTTGGCTTTGGTGATGAAGAACAAGCAAAACAACCCGTAGAAGAACAAACAACGACTGACGAACAACAAGATGAGCAGCAAGCCGTTGTTGACGAACCAATTGAAGACAAAAAGGCTGAACTAGCAGAAGCAGAAGCAGAAGCAGAAGCAGAAGCAGAAGCAATAGTTGAACCTGTTGAAGAGCTTGAAACGCCACAAGCGGTTGAACCGCGTGTCGTGGAACAGGAAAAACCGACGGAAAGTTTCTTTGCTCGTTTGAAACGCAGTCTTGCACGCACCAAAGCCAACATTGGTGCTGGCTTCTTTGGTTTGTTCAAAGGTAAGCAGATTGATGATGAGCTGTTTGAAGAGCTGGAAGAACAGCTTCTTATTGCAGATGTGGGCATGGATACCACATTAAAAATCATTGAAAACCTAACAGAAAAAGCATCACGTCAGGAACTAAAAGACGGTGAAGCACTCTATGGACTTCTAAAAGAAGAAATGGCAGAGATCTTGTCGAACGTCGAGAAACCGCTAGAAGTAGACAGTTCTAAAGCGCCTTACGTGATCTTAATGGTTGGCGTGAATGGTGTAGGTAAAACAACCACGATCGGTAAACTGGCTAAACAGTTCCAAGCTGAAGGTAAAAAAGTGATGCTTGCGGCAGGGGATACGTTCCGTGCTGCGGCAGTAGAACAACTTCAAGTTTGGGGTGAGCGAAACAATGTACCCGTAGTCGCACAGCACACTGGCGCAGATAGTGCTTCAGTGATCTACGACGCGATAGAGTCCGCTAAAGCGAAAGGTGTAGATGTGGTGATTGCTGACACAGCAGGTCGCTTACAGAATAAATCTAACTTGATGGAAGAGCTGCGTAAGATCGTCCGTGTAATGCAAAAGATTGATGGCTCAGCTCCTCATGAAATCATGTTGACCTTAGATGCTGGTACTGGTCAAAACGCGATTAGCCAAGCTAAGTTGTTTAGTGATGTTGCACCGCTTACAGGTATCACCTTGACTAAGTTGGATGGTACCGCAAAAGGTGGTGTGATCTTCGCACTGGCTGACCAGTTCCAGATTCCAATTCGTTACATTGGGGTCGGTGAAGGTATCGACGATCTACGTCCATTTGAAACTCAAGAGTTCATTGACGCTCTATTCAGTCGTGAAGACTAGAGTAAACACAAAGACCAATTGAAGAAACTCAGTTAAGAGGGATTTCGGGTGATAAAATTTCAGCAAGTGAGTAAGGCTTACCGTGGTGGTCGACAGGCGTTACAGAAGGTCGATTTTCATCTTCGTAGAGGTGAGATGGCCTTTCTTGGTGGCCATTCAGGAGCCGGTAAAAGTACTCTGCTTAAATTGATTTGTGCCATTGAGCGACCAACGGATGGAAAAATCAGTTTCAATGACCATGACATTACTCGAATCCCTAATAAAGACATCCCATTTTTGCGTCGCAACATTGGTATTGTGTTTCAGGATCATCGCTTGTTGATGGACCGAACCGTCTACGACAATGTCGCGCTGCCGATGCGAATTGAATCCATCTCTGAAAATGAGATCAAACGTCGTGTCTCCGCAGCCTTGGATAAGACGGGCCTGCTAGATAAAGCCAAGTGCTTACCGAGCCAACTGTCCGGTGGTGAACAACAGCGAGTCGGCATAGCACGTGCGGTGGTCAATCGTCCTACTCTGTTACTTGCAGATGAACCAACGGGTAATCTCGACCCTGAGTTGTCTAATCGAGTGTTGAAACTGTTTGAAGAGTTTAACCGTGCCGGAGTGACGATCCTACTGGCTACACACGATATTGGGTTAGTAAATACTCGCCCACAATACCGTCATCTTGAATTAAACCAAGGTTTTCTCAGTGAGGTAGAAGACTATGGCCATTAATGCTCGCAATAAAAGCGCTAAAGCATCACGAACGAACAATCGCGTTAAGAAAGACAACTTTTTTGCTGTCCATTTCAAGCAAGCTAAAGCTTCGTTAGGTGAGTTTTGGTTAAGACCAATGGGCAACATCTTAACCTTGGCAGTTATCTCTATGGCATTGGCCATGCCATCGGCTCTTTACTTACTGGGTAAGAATATCTCTGCGGCATCAAGTAATGTTACCAGCCCATCGCAAGTAAGTGCTTACATAAAAGAGAGCACCCCTGAAGCTAGGATCATGGTGCTAAAAGACCAGATCGAAAGCATGGAGGATGTGGCTGAAGTGAACTACATCTCACCTCAGCAGGGATTGGATGATTTAAGTCAGTATTCAGGCTTTGAACATGCCTTGAGCTTGCTTGATGATTATGCACTACCTGGTGTGTTGGTCATCACGCCAAGTAAAGATGACAATCAAATGATTAAGCAGCTTGTTCAGCGTATTAGCGATGAAGAGGGCATTACTGATGTTCGTTTGGATGAGGATTGGCTCGCTCGCTTAGATGCGATTAAGAACCTTGTCAGCGGAATTGTCATTACCCTATCTTTGCTGATGCTTGCCTCTGTATTCTTAATTGTCGGCAACACTCTACGTTTTAATGTGTTAGCGAATAAAGAAGAGATCCAGACAATGAAGCTGATTGGTGCAACGAACAGCTACATTTTACGCCCTTATCTCTACTCTGGCATGTGGTTTGGTTTACTCGGTGCGGTTAGCGCGTGGATTTTGACTGCGATAATCACAGTTTTGCTCAATAGCAGTGTGGAGAAATTGGCCCTTCTGTATGATAGTCACTTCAGATTAGTTGGCCTTAGCTGGGATGAGTCGCTACTGCTAGTAATGCTTGGAACCTTCTTAGGTTGCCTAGCCGCGAAGGTATCTGCGCAGCGCCACTTAAAAGAGATCGAGCCAGTTTAATTTGAACTGATTGACTTTGTGGAGGTCATACTATTGAAAAAGTAGACGCTACCGTGTACTTTTTCCCTTGTATAGACATTTTGTTTATGCATAATTACTTTCGCAGCTTGAAACCTGTTCATTTTAGGTTCAAGATTGATGGGTTAAAAAATACTCCAGATCAGAGATTGATGAGGAAATGAATGACTAACCAAGCATATCCAATGGCAGTAGTTACGCAAGATAGCTTAGATAGCTACATCCGTTCAGTAAACAGCTACCCAATGCTGACGGCTGATGAGGAACGTGAACTGGCCGAGAGACTGCATTATGACGGTGAAATTGAGGCGGCAAAAGGTTTGATCCTTTCGCACCTTCGCTTTGTCGTGCACGTCGCTCGTGGTTATTCTGGTTATGGCCTACCAATGGCTGACCTTGTTCAAGAAGGCAATATCGGTTTGATGAAAGCGGTTAAACGTTTTAACCCTGAAGTCGGCGTTCGCCTTGTATCCTTTGCCGTTCATTGGATCAAAGCTGAAATCCATGAATACGTTCTGCGTAACTGGCGAATTGTTAAAATCGCTACAACCAAAGCTCAGCGTAAACTGTTCTTCAACCTACGTAAGTCTAAAAAGCGTTTAGGTTGGTTTAATAACGGTGAAGTAGAGACTGTAGCAAGAGAACTCGGTGTCGAACCTTCAGAAGTCCGTGAAATGGAATCTCGTCTAGCTGCGCAAGATGCGGCATTTGAGATGCCAATGGATGAAGATGACTCAAGTAACTCATACACAGCTCCAATGGTGTATCTTGAAGATAAAGCGTCTGATGTTGCAGACAACATTGAAGCGGCTAACTGGGAAGCGCATACCAACAATCGCTTGAGCTTAGCACTTAAATCTCTGGATGAACGTAGTCAGCACATTGTTCGTTCACGTTGGCTTGATGATAATAAGTCTACTCTGCAAGAACTCGCGGAAACTTACAGCGTATCTGCAGAGCGTATTCGTCAGCTAGAGAAGAATGCGATGAAAAAACTGAAAGCTGCAGTTGGCGAATTTTAATTACTAGCACGACAGCTGATAGATTGGTAAAGCCGAGGTCTTATGATCTCGGCTTTTTTATTTGTGATCGCTTTCTAAAATAATCCACTGCCAAGATGATCGTTGTGGCTTCAGTAGCCTGTGGGTAAGTCTGTGGTAAATTTCTTTGCTATCTGTCAGAAAGCAGGGTGAATCAAGTCATTTGAGCATGATTGACGGTGGGGATAATTTTTTCTTTACTCACAATCAAATAAGGATCATCACTACATATTGTGGATCCATTTTCAATAAAACACTTTATCAACGCAATCCACAGATTTATCCACAATTGGTGAATTTATGATCACGGGTGGATAACCTTACTTCTCCCGTGTACTTGTTGAGCACTGGATAGGTTACAATGATGCTTGATAATAATGATGAAAAGAGAAAGTTTATGGACCAGTACAAACATATCGATGTCAATAGCGCACAAAGCCTTATGGAACAAGGTGAAGCTCGTATGGTCGATATTCGTGACCCGCAATCTTTTGCCGTCGCACATGCTCAAGATGCCTTCCATTTAACCAACGAAACTATGGTAGCGTTTATGGATAGCGTTGAATTTGAGCAGCCAGTTTTGGTGATGTGTTACCACGGCATCAGTAGCCAAGGTGCGGCACAGTATTTAGTTAACCAAGGCTTTGAGCAGGTGTATAGTGTAGATGGTGGCTTCGAAGCCTGGCAGCGAGCTCAACTGCCCACTGAATCAAATTTAGGATAGCGTTATGCATAAACTGATCTCTCTCAACCATCCGAGAATGGCACAGGCATTTATTGATTACATGGCGTCTCGCCAAATTGATATCAAAATGATGCCCGAGGGAGAGGGGCAGTTTGCATTATGGCTAACCGATAGTCAGCATCAAGTCGAAGCGGAAGCTGAACTCCAGCAATTTCTTGATAATCCTAACGCGAGTAAGTACCAAGCGGCTTCTTGGGATATGGCTGAGACTCGTCAAAACCATTTTAAGTACCAATCACCAAGTATGTTGGCGATGGTTAAGGCCAAAGCAGGTCCGCTAACGCTCTTGGTTATGGCGTCATGTATTGCGATTTTTGTTCTACAGCAGTTTGGCGCCGGTAATGCCGTTTTTGCTGCGCTTCATTTCCCTGCATTTTCAGGTCAAGAGTGGCAAATCTGGCGGTGGTTTAGTCATGCGCTGCTCCATTTCTCCGTCATGCATATTGCGTTTAATTTGCTGTGGTGGTGGCAGCTAGGTGGCGATATTGAACAAAAGCTGGGCTCTGGCAAGGTGCTGCAACTGTTTTTGCTATCCGCAGCACTATCAGGCATTGGCCAATTCTGGGTTGAAGGTGCGAATTTCGGTGGTTTATCTGGTGTAGTGTATGCGTTGGTGGGATATCTATGGGTAGTGGGTTATAAAGCCCCACAATTGGGTCTGGGGATGCCAAAGCCCGTCATCGGATTTATGCTTGTTTGGTTAGTTCTCGGGTTTGTTCAGCCTTTTATGGCGATAGCCAATACGGCTCATCTTGTAGGCCTACTATCTGGTGTGCTGATGGGAGCGGTGGATGCTGGGCGGGCTAATTCACGCAGATAAAGAAAACGGCGTATGCACGCCGTCCATCCTTAGACGATTTACTGGTAGAGGTATTTTGTGAAGAGCAGATCGGCGATGATTGTTTTGCCTGTTTCTGGCAGTAGCGTCGCGTTGAGTTGTTCGACCAAGGTTTTACGTAAATCTTCACGTCCTGCTAATGACGTAATGGTCTCTTCAGACTGCTTCCCTAATAGCTCAATTACAGCATCGCGAATTAAGGGTTGATGTAATTCAATCACGGCAAGATCCGTTTGACTGGCAACCATGATGTCGATTCGAACCTGTATATAACCCAACTTTTTACCTTTAGTGAAAAAATTGGTGGTTAAATCAGGTTCAAGGGTGAAATAAGCCAGTTTGGGGACGCCTTCTTCTTCCGCTATCGCAGGGAGACTGATCAACAGACTCCAAGCGACAAAAATTTGGGCTAGGTAACGTTTAATCATATTTATAACTTTTCTTTCTTCCAATCACGATACTCGAATCGCCAGAGTCTTGTTACAATAGAGCATCTATTTGTAATGAAAATGCGTTAAGCACTCGTTGTGGTGGTTAACATCAGAGATCGAAGCTTTATTGTACGCTGATAAGGCTACTTATTGAATACTAGTATGAATCAATCGACTGCGCTTTATTTATCTGCGTTACGCCAAGTTGAATGGCAGGATCCAGAGTATTTTAGCTTCCCTACACAAAGTGCAAAAAAGTGGTTGCTAGAACAGGGCTCACTGTCACGTTTATTAGAGTCTTATTGCCAATCTTTAACTGTCGACTTACTGCACAACAAGATTGTCAAAGCGGAAAAACTGAACTCACAAGAAATTGCGCTTCTCGCTCAAGAAGAGTGCTTGTTGCGCAAGGTTGTTCTCAAAGGCGATGGCTGCGCTTGGGTTATTGGGAGAACGTTAATCCCTCATTCGTCAATGTTGGAGCAAGAGTATGACTTGGCTCAGCAAGGAGAAATCCCCCTTGGACTAACGGTATTTAGTGCCAGTAATGTCAAACGGGACGCCTTGCAGGTTGGGGTCGTTGAAGTTGATGAACAACCCTTACTCGCTCGCCGCTCACGGTTGTGGATGAATCACAAACCATTGTTAGTTGCAGAACTATTTTTGCCTACAGCGCCCATCTACTCAGGGGAGAGTGTTTGAATGACGGCGGATAAAGCGCTGGCTTATTGGCAACTTATGCGCATGGATAAGCCGATTGGAACCTTGTTGCTATTGTGGCCAACACTTTGGGCATTGATTATTTCTGCTCAAGGGATGCCAAGTTTAAAGGTTCTACTGGTTTTTGTTTTGGGTGTTATTTTTATGCGTGCGGCGGGTTGTGTGATTAATGACTTTGCTGATCGTAAGGTTGATGGCCATGTTAAGCGCACCAAACAGAGACCTTTGCCTTCTGGTCGAGTGACTTCAAAGGAAGCTTTGGCTCTCTTTGCTCTCTTGGCCGTCAGTTCATTTGCTTTAGTGTTGAGTATGAATACGCTGACAATTCAGCTCTCTTTCGTCGGTATTGTTCTTGCCTTCATCTATCCGTTCATGAAGCGTTTTACTCACCTGCCGCAGCTCTTTCTTGGGCTAGCGTTTAGTTGGTCGATTCCGATGGCATGGGCTGCACAAGCGAATGAAATGCCAGTGATGGTTTGGTTTATATTCGCCATTAATGCACTGTGGACGATTGCTTACGATACTCAGTATGCGATGGTTGATAGAGATGATGACCTTAAGATTGGTATCAAGTCGACGGCAATCCTATTTGGACGATTTGATAAGATGGTGATCGGTTCCCTTCAGCTTGTCACCTTGGTGATGCTGATGTTTGTTGGCACTTGGTATCAACTTGGATCTAGCTACTACTGGAGTCTGCTGGTGGTAGGGGCACTGTTTGTGTTCCAGCAGCATCTTATTCGCCACCGTGATCGTGACCTTTGCTTCAGAGCCTTCTTAAATAACAACTATGTCGGAATGGTCATCACCATAGGGTTATTTATCGCATTTTGGTAAAAGAAAGGCATCCATAGGATGCCTTTTTATTGTCACTTTATTTGTTTTCTGCGGTTTGGCAGATACTTTCTCTGATGGTCAAACGTACTTCAGGATAAAGCATAGAGTAGAGAAGGCTCGCAAGAGCTTGGCTTTTCTCTATGTCACAGTTGCCATCCACATCAAGATACGCTTGTTGTTTTAGGGTTGTGAACAGCGCCGAAAAGACACCTTTATCGAAAAATTCTGGTGCGTTGATTCCGTGCAGGCGACCTAGGCGTTGAGCAATGTCCTGACTCTTCTGCTCAAGATCTGATTTACCTAAATCAGGGCTAGCAACTAATAAATTTAGAGCGATTGCGTAGCGTTGCAGTGTTTCAGTAATCGTGCGTCCAAGTAGCACAAGCACTTGAGTATTAGCTTGATTGATCGCGACGTTTTGTTCGCTATCGATCGTAACGAGTCCCTGATGTGCAAGCTCTTCAATGTAGGATTCCGTTAGCTCATCCAAGTTTTCCTGTTCAATGCTCAGGAAAAGCTCCTGCTTGAGGAATGGGTAAACCAAGGCGACATTCTGTTTGATCTGCTTCAGCGAAAGTTTTTGATGGCGAACCAACATCTGAGCGATAAGTGATGGCAGAGCCAGCAAATGAATGATGTTATTTCGATAGTAAGTCATCAAGATCGATTGATTACGATCCAGTGACACAATCTCGCCCATGCTGTCTGATTCGATAATAAACTTATCGAGTGACTCGGCATGCTTGACCAATGCTTCTGCACTATCTTCCGGTACCGTATAGGTTGTCGAGTATGGAACGTTTTTTAACATCGACAAGTAGCAGTCAATTTGGCTAACTAAATTGTCACGAGAGAGTGCTCGCTGACGAGAAGCCAATAATGCTGTCGCACACAGAGTTAGGGCATTGGTTGCTGCCGCGTCGTTGATATGTGTCATCATCTTAGTCGCGAGATCATTCACCACAGGGTTTAGCCACTGAGGTTTACTGCTGCCCATGGCATCGATGTCTTTGGTCCACTCAGGGGCTTTTTCATTCAAGTACTGGTTAAGCGGAATGGGCTCACCAAAGTTGACATAGCCTTGGCCAAAGTTGCGTAGTTTACGGATTGTGCGTAACACTTGGCCTGCGTTTTCTTTTTCTTTGCGCTTTCCGCGTAACTCTTTTGCGTAAGTGCTCACTTCCATTACATGCTCATAACCAATATAGACTGGCACCAGCGTTACTGGGCGGTTGAGGCCACGTAGCATCGCTTGGATAGTCATCGCCAGCATACCAGTTTTTGCTTGGAGCAAACGACCTGTGCGTGAACGACCGCCTTCACTGAAATATTCTACGGAGTAACCTTTGGCGAAAAGTTCTGCCAAGTACTCGCGGAAGATGGTGGAATATAGCTTATTACCCTTAAAGCTACGGCGAATAAAGAAAGCACCACCGCGACGGAAGATAGGCCCCGCTGGGAAGAAGTTTAGGTTAATGCCTGCTGCGATATGCGGCGGCACCATGCCTTCACGGTACAGTACGTAGGACAGCAGTAAGTAGTCCATATGGCTTCGGTGACAAGGAACATAAACAATTTCATGTCCGTCTTGAGCCAATTTTCGCACCGTAGCGGCGTTGGTAATGTTTAAACCTTGGTAGATACGGTTCCAAAGCCAGCCAAGCAGACGTTCGCCATTCTTAATTAGTGAGTATGAGAAGTCTGCAGCGATCTCATCCATAATGGCGTGCGCTTCTTTACGCGCTTTCTCAATTGAGATGTTCTTTGATTTGGCTTCGTCTTCGATGGCCTTTTCAATGGCTTTAGATTTCATCAGACGATCAAATAATGCCTGACGACTTGGCAGATTAGGGCCTGATGCAGCAAGCTTTTGACGCGAAAAGTGAATACGTGCTACGCGGGCAAGTTTGTGTGCGATTGAAGCATCCGTACCGTGCGAGTCCGCCATGTAGCGGAGTGAAACTACCGGGCTAATACGTACCAAGCAATCACGACCCGCGAACAAAACCGCTTTCGCTTTTTGTGGCCCATTGAGTGACTGGAGATAAGGTTTTTGTCGTGACTCTTTACCCGGTTTACGGCCCCAAAGAACGGTGGTCGGAATGACTTGAACATCGAGCTCTGAATCAAACTTATGCAGTTCCAGCAGATCGGAGAATAGAGTGATCGATTCGTTTGGTACATCTTGATCGTTGCCCATTACGGTTTGTCGGGCTGAGGTAAACACATAGCGGTTAAACTGTTTACCATTAATTTCTACAGGCTCAAGGGGATCAGGTAGGCCCAGCGCAATGACTTGTTTTTGCAGTGCAAGCAAGTCGACACCTGAGCGATACGGCAAAGCGTAAATAATCGGCTTGTTAATATCGATGCTATGATCTTCAATAGGGTTTGAAGGAATTGTTGTCCCTTTAACCAGTACTGACATAGGCAGCTTTAGCAAGGAACGCGATAACATTCGTCCAGAAGACATAAGGTTCTTAGCCTCAAAAATAGATGATTTGCATAAGCACATTTCCAGTTCTGTAACTATAGAAGTGGGGATGTGCCCAAGCGTGTATTTTTATAGGTGGCAAGGATAACAGAAACTGGTCGAACCTTTTACTTATTATTGATTATGAAAACATCAATTTTTTCGCCCATAGCTCGATTAAATAAATAGCAAAGAGAGAGAAGCTTGCAACCTAAAACCACTCATGGATTAAAACGACTCAAAAACGCGACACGCTATTCCTGTCAGGGGCTCAAGGCAGCGTTTAAAAATGAGCCTGCATTTCGTGAAGAAATATTACTGGCTGCCTTGATGATTCCAGTCGCTATTTTGTTAGCAGAGAACCAGTGGCAAAGGATTCTGCTGATTGCAACTGTTGTGCTGGTTTTGATCGCTGAACTGTTTAACAGTGCCATTGAGGCCGTAGTAGATAGAATCGGAACTGAGCAACATGAAATGGCGGGTTTAGCAAAAGATTTAGGCTCAGCATCAGTATTGGTGACCATGTTGTTAACGGGTTATGTATGGTTAGACATTCTGTTCTTTTAAGCAGAACGGGGTGACCATGCTAACTTACTAAAAAACAATCAATTGGCTTTTCATTTCGCCAAATACTGGATATACTCACAGTTAACTGTATAAAAAGACAGGTGACTTATGAAGCCGTTAACGCCCCGCCAACAACAAGTTTTTGACCTCATCAAGAGTAAAATTGATGACACTGGTATGCCACCGACGCGCGCTGAAATTGCACGCGAACTTGGTTTCCGTTCAGCAAATGCTGCTGAAGAACATTTAAAAGCCCTTGCGCGTAAGCAAGCGATTGAGATTATTCCAGGGGCTTCTCGTGGTATCCGTATCTTGTTAGAAGACGCGGCTAATGATGATCAGGGTCTACCACTGATTGGTCAGGTTGCTGCTGGGGAACCTATCCTTGCTCAAGAGCATGTAGAGACGCACTACCAAGTTGATCCTAGTATGTTTAAGCCGCAAGCCGATTTCTTGCTTCGTGTTAATGGCGAGAGTATGAAAGATATCGGTATCATGGATGGTGATTTACTTGCTGTTCATAAGACTCAAGATGTGCGTGATGGGCAAGTTGTTGTGGCTCGAGTGGATGATGACGTGACAGTAAAGCGCTTAGAACGCAAAGGCTCTACGGTTCTGCTTCACGCAGAGAACGAAGAGTTTGAACCGATCAAAGTGGACTTAACTTGTCAGCAATTGACCATCGAAGGTTTGGCTGTCGGCATCATCCGCAATACGGATTGGATGTAATGACTCTTCTTGAGAGTTATTCTCACTTGTTGATTTTGTAATTGATATTCATTATCATCTGAATTCTGGCTACGGAAGGAAGATGATAATGGCCGTCAATCACGCATCAACGAAACATCGCTATCAGATCCCGACAAATTTACTGCAACCATTATGGCTTCGTAGCCGAGAAAGCTTGGTTGACAATGGATTGGTCTATGACCCTATCGCTGCGCGTGCGTGCCAGCGTTGTCATCTTGCCCCCGATTGTTTTTCTGGTGATATTGACCAAAAACAGTTGCTTCATGTTACGCTAACTCAATTGTGCGATCAGCAAGTCTCTGATTTTATAAGACGCAATCCAGATGGTTGGATTGTGAATGTGGGTGCCGGTCTCGATACTCGTTTTTACCGCGTCGACAATGGTCGGTGTCACTGGCTAGAATTAGATGTGACTGAAAATCTACTTTGGCGTCAGAAACTGTTTCATGCCAGTGAACGTTACCACCACATTTGCGGCAGCGTTGATGACCTGAGTTGGCTGGAACAGTTACCTATTCCAGAAAAAACACCAGTCCTGATTGTTTGTGAACATGCTTTGCTTGATTGTAATGCGCAGCAAATCGCGAAGTTTGTTCAAGCTCTAGGTTGTCACTTCGACTCTGCCCGTGCCTGTATGGTGCTAGCGGGAGATCTCACTCAGTCCAAACTAGGCCAAAAGCTAGGGGCTGTTCATTATGCTCATGGGTATAGTGATCCTGGCGAGGCATTACTTGGTTACTTGCCATGGGCTCGCTGGGCAAAAACCTATTCACCACTCGAAAGAGATTGCGGACGCTGGAAACTGTGGCACCGCTGGATCACCAAACTCAGTTTTATAAAGCAGAGATTAACACCGGTAGTGGTTCAGCTTCGTTGGTGATCTCGTTACACTTGTCACTCTGATGTTTATTGAGTGACAACGTGCAAATACTCCAGATCCTATCTAATCGCGCCATCCATAAACAAGTATTGCTGCTTGCTATTCCTATGGTACTTTCCAATATCACCGTCCCTTTATTGGGATTGGTTGATGCTGCTGTTATCGGCCACTTAGAACATGCTTGGTATTTGGGAGGTGTTGCGTTAGGCAGCACGATGATCAGTGTGACTTTCTGGCTACTCGGTTTTCTGAGAATGTCGACGACGGGGCTCACTGCTCAAGCCTATGGAGCGAAAAGCGCTCACCAATTGGGCTTGGTTTTCAGTCAAGGCATGAGTATGGCCTTGATGTTTGCTTCGCTATTTCTGTTATTTCATCAATTTGTTGCTGAGTGGATATTTAGTTTTAGTGATGCCAGCGAGCAGGTTAAGCAATATGGTGCTCAGTACTTTGCTGTGCGCGCCTGGAGTGCCCCAGCTGCGCTGGTCAACTTTGTGATATTAGGCTGGCTGCTAGGAACCCAAAATGCCAAGGCACCTATGTGGATGGTGATCATTGCTAATGTGGTGAATATCGTGCTCGACGTACTGTTTGTGATCGGTTTGGGCTGGAAAGTTGAGGGTGCGGCGCTGGCCTCCGTCATTGCCGATTACACAGGGATGAGTTTTGGTCTCTATTGTGTGTGGCGTAAGTGGCGAATTGAACGTTTACCGCCTGTGTGGGTTCTGCTCAAAGACACCACTCAAGGTTTAGCGCGTTTTGTAAAACTCAATCGCGATATCTTCCTTCGCTCATTATGCCTGCAAGCTGCATTTACTTTTATGACCTTTCAAGGGGCAAGCTTTGGTGATGAAATTGTCGCAGCTAATGCGGTTTTGATGAGTTTCCTAATGATAATTTCGTATGGTATGGATGGCTTCGCTTATGCGATGGAGGCGATGGTCGGCAAAGCGATTGGGGCAAAAGACAAACAGCAGTTGAACCATTCTTTATTCGGAACCTTCTTTTGGAGTTTTGTGATCTGCTTTTTGCTGACAGTGGTGTTTGCTATCGCCGGATCGAGCTTGATCGGAATGATCACAGATATCCCTCAGGTACAGACTATTGCTCTTGAATACTTACCTTGGTTAATCGCGATGCCAATGGTTTCTATGTGGTGCTTCTTGCTTGATGGCGTTTTTATCGGTGCAACCAAAGGGGCGGAGATGCGCAATAGCATGTTTGTTTCGACCTGTACTTTCTTTGTGGTGTTCTATCTGCTGGCCTATCTAGAGAATCATGCACTATGGTTGGCTATGTTGAGTTTCATGGCCGTAAGGGGAATGTCGCTTGCACTGATATTAATTAATCAGTGGCGACAAAACAGATTTCTCGCTTAATTATTCTTTGAATCTATCGCCGAGCTTAGTGCTCGGCTTTTTGTAATTACTCACTATTATTACTTACATGTAAAAATCATTTTCAAAATGACTGGATTATCATGGTCGTTGAAATGCCTAAAATAACTTCCAACAAAACGACGCAGCATTGAGACGCAAGCTCAACTACGCTTATTGCGTCATAACAAATCCCTACTTTGAAGGAAACCCCAATGGCACTTGAACTGAAACCGGGTCAAACTCATATCAAATCGAAAGCGATGGTTGCATGGGCAGCTGGCGCACCACTAAAAATGGAAGAAGTTGATGTTCAGCTTCCCAAAGCGGGTGAAGTACTTGTTCGTATTGTGGCGACTGGTGTATGTCACACAGACGCTTTTACTTTGTCTGGTGACGATCCAGAAGGCATCTTCCCTGCAATCCTCGGCCATGAAGGTGGTGGTATTGTTGAGATGGTGGGCGAAGGTGTAACCAGCGTTGAAGTGGGTGATCATGTTATTCCACTATACACAGCTGAATGTGGTGAATGTAAGTTCTGTAAATCAGGTAAAACTAACCTATGTCAGGCTGTTCGTGAAACTCAAGGAAAGGGTTTAATGCCAGACGGTACAAGTCGTTTCTCCATTAATGGTGAAACAATTTTCCACTACATGGGTTGCTCTACTTTTTCTGAGTACACCGTACTGCCAGAAATTTCACTGGCTAAAGTAAACAAAGAAGCACCACTTGAAGAAGTGTGTCTACTGGGCTGTGGCGTAACAACGGGTATGGGTGCTGTCTTAAACACCGCTAAGGTTAAGCAGGGCGATACGGTGGCTATCTTTGGGCTTGGTGGTATTGGTTTATCGGCGGTCATTGGTGCTCGTATGGCTGGCGCAAGCCGCATCATTGGCGTTGATATCAATGAAAGTAAGTTCGAACTAGCAAAACAATTGGGTGCGACCGATTGTATTAACCCGCAAAAGTTTGATACGCCAATTCAAGAAGTTATCGTTGAAATGACGGATGGCGGTGTCGACTACTCATTTGAGTGTATTGGTAACGTCAACGTTATGCGCCAAGCACTAGAGTGCTGCCACAAAGGCTGGGGTGAATCGGTGATTATTGGTGTCGCTGGTGCTGGACAAGAAATCTCTACTCGACCATTCCAGTTGGTTACTGGTCGAGTATGGCGTGGTTCAGCATTTGGTGGTGTGAAAGGTCGTTCAGAGCTACCTGAAATTGTTGAACGCTACATGGCTGGTGAGTTCGGTCTGCAAGAATTCATTACTCATACGATGGGTTTGCAAGACGTGAATGAAGCATTTGAACTGATGCACAGAGGTGAGTCTATTCGTACTGTACTTCACATGGATAGATAACGTTTCACGCTTAAGTTTTAACGCCCTGAAACAGGGGCGTTAACTTTCTAATTTATCAAAATCGCTTTTCCCCATGAGGTTGTTATGACCATTGAGAATATTAGCCAAGCCAAAGTATTCGGTGGTTGGCACAAACAATACACACATCAGTCTGTCCGACTGAATTGCGCAATGCGTTTTGCGATTTTTTTACCGCCGAAAGCGTCGAAGAGTAGCCCCGTCCCCGTGCTCTATTGGCTTTCTGGATTGACGTGTACAGATGAAAACTTCATGCAAAAAGCGGGAGCATTTCGTCGTGCAGCAGAGTTAGGCATAGCGATTGTTGCGCCAGATACCAGTCCACGCGGTGACGATGTTGCTGATGATGATGGGTATGATCTTGGGAAAGGCGCGGGCTTCTATCTCAATGCTACGCAAGAGCCTTGGTCTCGCCACTATCAGATGTACGATTATGTGGTTGATGAGCTGCCTGCATTGATTGAAGCAAATTTTCCCGTATCTAAAGAGCGTTCTATTTTTGGTCATAGCATGGGGGGACACGGTGCGTTGACTATTGGTTTGAAGAACAGTGAGAAATATCGCTCGATTTCAGCGTTTAGCCCGATCAGTAATCCGATGCAATCACCGTGGGGGCAGAAAGCGTTTACTGCTTATCTTGGTAATGATTTCGAAATATGGAGACAGTACGATGCGAGTGAATTGCTCAAACAGGCGAAGGCTCAGCTGCCGATTCTGGTTGATCAGGGTGATGCAGATAGTTTTTTAGTCGAACAGCTTAAACCAGAAGTGCTGGTTGCTGCGGCACAAGAGCATGGTTCAGATGTCGAGGTTCGCCTTCAACCGGGTTATGATCATAGTTACTACTTCATATCCAGCTTTATTGATGAGCACATTGATTTCCATGCCTCTTACCTAATTCAGAAGCATAGCTAAATAATTAAGCCTGCATACAATGCAGGCTTAATTCGTTTCGGTGCTTAGAACAATCGGTTTAAACCATTGAGAGCGGCAACTCGGTACGCTTCCGCCATGGTTGGATAGTTAAAGGTGGTGTTAACGAAGTACTCAATCGTATTCGCTTCGCCTTTCTGTTCCATGATGGCTTGACCGATGTGAATGATTTCAGCGGCACGCTCACCAAAACAGTGAATGCCCAAGATCTCTTTGGTTTCACGATGGAATAGAATCTTTAAGCTACCAATATCTTTCCCTGCAATTTGCGCACGAGCCAAATGTTTGAATGATGAACGTCCAACCTCATACGGAACTTTGGCCGCCGTCAGCTCTTGTTCAGTTTTACCTACCGAACTGATCTCTGGAATGGTGTAGATGCCGGTTGGGATATCATCAATCAAATGGCCTTCTGCTTGGCCTTTCGTTATTGCTTGAGCAACAAAACGGCCTTGGTCGTAGGCGGCACTGGCTAGGCTAGGGTAACCAATCACGTCACCAACAGCATAGATGTGTTCCACTTCAGTCTGATAGTTGCCATCAACCTTAAGTTGACCACGAGAGTCTGCCTCTAGACCAACTGCTGAAAGATTGAGTTTATCCGTGTTACCTGTACGACCATTCGCGTAAAGGATACAGTCAGCTCGCATCTTCTTACCTGATTCCAAGTGAACGATGACACCATCTTCGGTTCCTTCGATTTTTTCAAAGGTCTCATCGTTACGTATCACGACACCACTGTTCCAGAAGTGATAAGAGAGCGCATCAGACACTTCATTATCAAGGAAAGAAAGTAGGCGATCTCGGGTGTTAATTAGGTCAGTTTTAACCCCTAATCCACGGAAAATCGATGCGTACTCACAACCGATCACACCAGCACCATAGATAATGATATGGCGAGGGTCATGCTTTAGGTTAAGGATTGAGTCACTGTCGTAAATGCGTTCATGCATGAAATCGACATTGTCTGGTTGATATGGACGAGAGCCCGTCGCAATAACAAATCGATCTGCACTGTAGGTTTCTTCAGTACCGTCACTTTGCATTACCGCTATCGTGTATTTATCGATGAAACGAGCGCTGCCGAAAATCAACGTACACTGATTGCGGTCGTAAAAGCCTTGACGTAAACGCGTCTGTTTATCGATAACGGATTTGGCATGACCAAGGATATTGGAAAACGTTGAGTGTAAGCTGGTGTTATTGTGGCAGAACAGAGGGTTGTTGTTGAATTCAATGATACGGCTAACTGCATGACGCAGCGCCTTAGAAGGGATGGTTCCCCAGTGAGTACAACCACCACCTACACTGCTTTCCTTTTCTACAATGGCTACATTTAATCCCGCTTTGGTTAATCCCATCGCTGCCCCTTCACCACCGGGACCACTACCAATAACGATTACATCAAAGTGGTTACTCTCCGCCATAGCTTTTTCCTTGTTATATAGTCTTAACATTGCTGTAGCGAGATTTTAACTGATTCCTCAAAGGCGTAAAAGAAAAGCGCACTAGAGAGTCGGTGAGATCACGTAGAATCAAGTAAATAGATTAAAGGGTATGTCGTATGTCTCTAATTCAGGGCGAAAAGATTGAAAATTTGGCCTAACTCGGTTTAATTGCCACTCGGTTGTCAAAGCGAGAGATTATGGGTTATCTCCTTAAGCCAATCGTTGTATATTAAAGGCTACCGTTGAAAGAAAAATAGAAAAACAAATATGAAATCCATGGGAATCCGTGCACAGCAAAAAGAAAAAACGCGTCGTTCATTAATTGATGCAGCGTTTAGTCAATTGAGTGCTGATCGTAGCTTCTCCAACTTAAGTTTAAGAGAAGTCGCACGCGAAGCGGGAATCGCTCCAACATCATTCTACCGCCACTTTAAGGATATGGATGAGTTAGGTTTAACCATGGTCGATGAGGGAGGCTTGTTGCTGCGTCAACTTATGCGCCAAGCTCGCCAACGCATTGTCAAAGAGGGCAGTGTGATTCGAACTTCTGTTGAAACCTTCATGGAGTTTATCGAAAGTAGTCCAAACGTTTTTCGTCTATTGTTACGTGAGCGATCGGGTACTTCTTTTGAATTTCGTACCGCTGTCGCTCGTGAGATGCAACATTTTGTCGCAGAGATGACAGAGTATTTGATTAGTACCGGGATGACTCGGGACGAAGCTTTTACCCAAGCAGAAGCATCCGTTACCTTGGTCTTCAGCTCAGGTGCAGAAGCTTTAGATTTAGAAAGGCATGAGCGAGATGAACTCGCGGAGCGTCTTATAATGCAATTGCGAATGATAGCCAAAGGGGCTTTCTGGTATCGCAAAGAACGTGAACGTAACCGATTAAAAGGTGGGATAGATTAATGTCGAATGAAACAAACCAAGTTAATCGTGGTTCTGAGAAGAAAACACTCGTATTGGCGCTCGTCGCGGGTATGTGTGGTGATGCCATGTTGTCATGGCTAACTATGAGTGAAGTATCTTTCTCAATTTTTCCACTGATTGCACTTGTACTATCAGTACAAGCGCTCTACCAAGAGTACCTACGTAACCCTGTCTCTGAAGATATCCCGCTGGTGGGTCTAGCGTGTTTCTTTGTCGGAGCATTTGGCCATTCCGCGTTTGTCAAAGCGCAATACCCAGACGCTGGCTCAAATATGTTGGCAATCTTCATCACCTTAGGTTTGCTACTATGGGTTGCAAAGAAACTGGGTTTTCTAAACGCAGTCACTAAAGCAGAATCTTAATCTGCCATACTCTAGAGACAAAAAACGAGCCACGTAGGCTCGTTTTTTATTTTGTCCTTATTTGAGATTACTTGCGCTCTAGCAGTACACCCGCTTCCATATGGTGGGTGAATGGGAACTGGTCGAACAGGGCGAAACGAGTCACTTTGTGTGTTTCACAAAGGACATCCAGATTTTCTTTCAGTGTTTCTGGGTTACATGAGATATACATGATGCGCTCGTAACCTTGCACCATCTTACATGTGTCGATGTCCATACCTGCACGTGGTGGATCAACAAAAATGGTATTGCAGTTGTAGCTGTTTAGGTCGACGCCCGCATCTTTTAAACGGCGGAACTCACGTTTTCCTTCGATTGCTTGAGTAAACTCTTCAGCAGACAGGCGTAAGATCTGCACGTTACCGATATTATTGGCCTTAATGTTGTACTGAGCAGATTCTACGGAAGGCTTTGCAAGCTCAGTTGCCAAAACGCGATCGAAGTTTTGCGCGAGTGCTAGTGAAAAGTTACCGTTACCACAGTAAAGCTCAAGTAGATCGCCACTACTCTCTTGGGTGCAGTCAACCGCCCACTCTAACATCTTCTCCGCGACCTTACCGTTAGGTTGGGTAAAGCTGTTTTCAACTTGTTGGTAAACGTATGGTTTGCCATTGACATCGAGCTTCTCAATGACGTAATCACGATCAAGAACAATCTTCATCTTGCGTGCGCGACCAATGATGTTGAGATTAAACCCTTCATCATTGAGACGTTGCTTGAGGGCTTTTGCATGTTTCGTCCACTCTTCATCTAATTGACGATGGTAAAGTAGTGACACCAAAACTTCACCACTCAGTGTCGATAAGAAGTCAACTTGGAACAACTTACGGCGCAGAGATTCATTATCTTTCATCGCTTCGACGAGAAGAGGCATCAAGTCGTTGATCAGGCGGCTAGCTGCTGGGAACTGATCGACGCGGTACTTCTCTCGAGTCTCTTGGTTGAACATGATGTAGTAGAGGTCTTCACCTTCATGCCAAACACGAAATTCTGCACGCATACGGTAGTGTTGTTCTGGTGATTCGAACACTTCCAACTCAGGTACATTATAAGAAGCGAACATCTCGTTGAGACGGTCGACCTTTTCAGCCAGTTGTTCTTGGTAGCGTTGTGGGTTTACATCAAGAGTCGCCATGGTGATTACCTTTGGTTTTGTACCTGTGAATGGTGCATTTAATTCAAGAGCGCAGATTTTATTCAATCTCAGCAGTATGTCCAGTACTGTGCCCTCAATGCCTTAAAGATAGCGTGTAAAGTGCTAATGAGTGAGTAGATGAAAGCGGCCAATTTCATCTGAATGAAGAATATAGACTGGACAAATAATCAATTGCTGAATAACATCGACGCCAAGCTGGTGCTGTCTAGATGTATAGATGGCTGAAAAGGGAATCTGGTGTAAATCCAGAACTGACGCGCAGCGGTAAAAGAGAACGAAAGCCCATTAGACACTTTATGCAGGAGCATGGGGGAAGTCGGGTGAGTAGGTGGCCTATGCCAAGCTCTTAAGTCCGAAGACCTGCCAGCAGCTGAGCAAAACACTGGAAGCAATAGGCTCCATGCTCAGTAGGACTGACGCGATTTAGGATTATAAAAATGAACCGATCTATATTAGCGATAGCAGTGGCATCGCTACTTTCACACACCTCTTATTCTTACGCTCAAGAAGTTTCAACCGATGAGACTATGGTGGTTCTTGCCAAAAGTGACTTCAACAACTCTATTGAAGACATTCCGGCTAACGTAACCGTAATTACTTCAGATGATATTGCCGCTAGCGGTGCTAAGAGTCTAGACACATTACTACGAGCACGAGCAGGTATTCAGATTTCTGACACAAACAGTGGACCAGCATTTGCTATCCGAGGTTTTACTGGTGGACAAGCGGCTAACAACACTCTGATCTTGGTCGATGGACGTCGTCTAAACAAACAAGACCTTTCTGCTCCCCAAGTCAGTTCAATTCTGGTTTCGCAGATTGAACGCGTTGAAGTTCTATCGGGTAGTGCTGGTGTTTTATATGGTGACCAAGCTGTAGGTGGTGTTATCAACATCATTACTAAGGGTGGTAACCAAGACGGTGGCAACGTATCAGTAAGCGTTGGCAGCTTTGACTCGGTCGCTGGTAGTGTTGACGTATCTAAGCAGTTAAATGAGCGTTGGAACTTATTCCTCAGCGCAAGTCAGGATAACAGTGATAACTATCGTGAGCATAACAAGCGAGAGACGGGTGTATTACTTGGTCGACTGAACTATGACCAAGACCAGACTGAGTTTTTCGCAGAAGCAAGCTATTACGACAACAACCGTCAATATGCTGGTTCGTTAACTGAAGAACAATACGAGCAAGATCCAACTCAGGCTGGTTCGTCAAACCCGACTGATTACTCTCATGAAATCACTAAAGCACTTCGTGCGGGTTATAAACGTAATCTAAGTGACGCATGGATCCTTGGTACAGATGTCATTTACGATAACACTTCAGGATCTGGCTTGGCTTGGGGAAGCTCTACAGCAAGTAAAAGTAAGCAGTTATTTGGCTCGGTAAACGTAGAAAACCAATTCTCTACACAATCTGGTCAAGGTAATGTACTACTTGGTCTTGAAGGTGCAGATCGTGATCACTCATACAAGTCATCATCAACTGACAGAGCGAATGAGCAAAACAGCTACAGCGTGTTCGGCCAGCTAAACTATCCTTTAATCACGGATCTAACGTTGACAACGGGTGCTCGATACAGCTCTGTAGAAGATAAGATCTACGATGGAGCAATTTACCCTAACACTGAGAAGCTATCTGAATCCCAGGATGCTTATGAGCTTGGTCTGAACTACAAGATTACTCCGTCTCAGCGAGTGTACGTTCGCGGGGAGACTAACTTCAGGTTTGCTAAGATAGACGAGCAAGCTTATACCTCACCAGGTGTTTTAGGCCTGAAGCCGCAAACAGGTAAATCCTTGGAAGCAGGTTGGGGTCTTTATGAAGCTGATTACAGCGTTAAAGTCGATGTATTCAATCTCCAGCTAGAAGATGAAATTGTTTTTGATAGCAGTGCACCGACTCCGGTTGGCGGATTCTTTTCTGGAGCGAATGTTAACGCTGACGAATCTGAACGAAACGGCATCAGTGTCAGCGGTGACTTGTACGTACATGAAAACCTTCAGCTAGGCTTGGAATACAGCCTGATTGATGCTGAATTCTCAAGCGGTGATAACAAGGGTAAAAAACTACCTTGGGTCGCACGTAATACTGGCCGAGTATTTGCGACATACGATATCAGTTACGAGTGGCAAGTTTTTGTCGAAGGTGTTTACACAGGCACTCGTTATAAAGATGGTGACACATCAAATAGCTTAGATAAGCTGCCTGCATATTGGTTAGGTAACCTGGCGGTAAGTTACATTCAAAATGAATGGTCAGCGACACTTCGTGTTGATAATGCCTTCGATGAAAAATATGCAGCAAATGCGAACAACTGGGGAGCGTATTACCCAGGTGATGGTCGTAAAGTTATGCTAACTGGCTCTTACCAGTTTTAATATCTCAAACCGCCTTCGGGCGGTTTTTTCTTATAGATAGATAATCACTATGCAAAAGAACGTCATTATTAGCTGGTCAAGTGGCAAAGACTCGACACTGACCCTTGAAAGATTGATGGACAACGAACAGTACAATGTCGTTGGACTTTATACCACCTATGTCAAAGACGAAGTCCCCTTTCAGGCAACGCCCCTTTATGTCCTAGATATGCAAGCCGAACTGTTGGACCTACCTCTAATTAAAATCGAACTACCCGAATCATTTCCACCAAACGAGATCTACCAAGACACCATTATCAGAGGCTTAAAACAGAGTAACCTCTCAATAGATGCAGTCGCCTTTGGCGATATGTTCTGTAATGGTATCGAAGCTTATCGTCGTAGTTATATAGAACCAGCCGGTTGGGAGTGTGTATTTCCTTTATTGGGTCAGAGTAGTAGAGATCTTGCTGATGAAATCATTGCAAGAGAGATTCAAACATTGGTCGTTACGACAGATAGTTCCCGGCTCGCAAGCCAGTATTGTGGCAAATGGTACAGCGAAGCGTTTATACGCAGTTTGCCCGACGGTGTAGATCCTTGTGGTGAAAATGGTGAATTTCACACCTTGGTTACTGATACCCGAAGCTACTCGGGCAGAATTGATATTGAAACTACATATATAGAAGAGGGGGAGCGTTTCTGTTATCAGCGTTACACCGCGAAGAGATTGCCAAATACCTAGCAGAGAGTATTATTGCCAAGTCCAAATGTAGTGAGTTAATCAAGTGAACCATCAAACAGCGAAAATACTGATCTTTGATTCTGGCGTAGGCGGCTTATCTGTATATAAAGAAATACAGGCTCAACTTCCTCAACTTGATTACCTCTATATATTTGATAACGAAGCATACCCATATGGCGAACTTGACCACAATACACTGATTGCCCGCGTTGATATCATCGTCTCTTCCTTGGTTGCAGAGCATCAAATCGATTTAGTGGTCATCGCGTGCAACACGGCCAGCACGATCGTTTTACCAACGCTAAGAGCCAAATTATCGATTCCTGTTGTCGGCGTCGTTCCAGCAATCAAACCCGCATCCAACCTTGCCAATAAAGCGGTGGGTCTTATTGCAACTCCCGCAACTATTACACGCGAATACACCCATGACCTCATTCGAGACTTTTCGCAAAGCAAACCAGTGGAATTACTAGGTTCAACTCGGCTGGTGGATATCGCAGAAGAAAAACTACGAGGCAAAAGCGTTGATCTCGGTGAGTTAAAAGAAATACTCTCACCGATGGCGAGTAAGATCGACGTTGCGGTACTGGGCTGCACACATTTCCCACTGATCAGAGAAGAAATACAGGCGGTGTTAACAGACCATGTATTACTGGTTGATTCAGGAGAAGCGATTGCGAGAAGGGTGAAAGACTTATTGGTCTTTGAAGCGAATAGCGAAAAGAAAGGAAAGAGAGAAATCTATTCAAGCGCTCCCCCTTGGGAAGAAGGAGCCTTGAATCAGGCATTATACTTAATGGGCTTTAGTCCAGTTCAGTACTATCCGATTGAGATTTAGGGTCATTAGCAACACGTACTTTTAGAGTTCGTTGCATATAGTCCTTCTCATTAAGTGCATCTATAGCGGGCTGTGCATCTGTCGCAGCCATTACGACAAAGCCAAACCCTCTTCTTTTACCAGTGCGTTTATCCTTCATTAGACGAACCGCAAAAACTTCACCATGCTTGGCGAACAGGTCCTTTACATGGGATTCATTTGCCTTATATGGCAAGTTCCCGACATAGAGTGTTTTAGTTGAAGGGTCATTCAATTGATCTTGTTCGATGTTGGTGTTCGAAAGTTTAAGAATAAAAGCGGAAGCAAAAACACCTAGAACAAAGCTCAAAGCAGGGGGAATAGCTACCTGCGAAAAGATGATCCCACCCAAAACAGCTAAGGCGACAATCATTAAGGTCGATTTGTTTGAACTCATATTGGAATACAACTTTTAGGTTTGAGAAAAATTAGGTCTACCGTTAACAAAATAGACACAGGGATCTTACGTATATGGTTATAGTTTTTCCAACCTATTGATGTGACCTGACTCAAATGTTGAAATTTTATTCTATTTTCAGCGGTTTGATTTCTTTTTGACCAAACGAAAATTAATTTCAAAAAAACACTTGTCATCCTCTCAGAGCTCCCTATAATGCCGCTCCATCGACACGGAATGAGACGAAAGTCACGCACCGAGTTGGAAAGAGAAAAAGAAGTTAAAAAAACTCTTGACTCTAAAAATGGGAAGCGTAAGATACGCACCCCTAGCAGTGAGGCGATAAGCGCTAAACTGGCTAGAAAAAGCTCTTTAAAAATATAGACCTATCAATCTGTGTGGGCACTCGTTGATGATAATCCAATTAGAAATTTCTCTTAATAAAGAGGGGTTTCAAATTAGGTTTCAATGAAACGAAGTGACCAAACGAGACTTCTTTTGGAAACATTAGAGGAC
>NZ_JBNJOH010000028.1:0-54251 GCF_050113735.1 Vibrio sp. TRT 2004
ACTCCGAATACATTAGCGCAAACCAACTCCGTTATTACTAAATTGTAGTTGCAATAACGGGGCGGACCATACATTTTCTATCTCGGGTATTCAGTTTTCACCACCCTGCCCCACAAAGTTTGATTCAACTCAGCAACGACAATGCCAATAGGCTTCAACAATCTTGGATCAAAAACGATAAAGCGATTGAACAGACACTAAATGTTCTTTTTACTCTCGACTTAAAAACAATGAGTCACGCCACGCAGCGTCTTTGGCTGGCTCCACTTTATCAGCAGTTAGCTGAGCGAGGAGCGCTTCACTGCCTGTTTAGTAGCGAACAAACCTCGTTTAGCCAGCAACTGACTCGTTATCTTGCCCAATCTCCGAGTGACACTCACCCATTAGAAGAAGTCGCTAGTCACTTTGCGATTAGTCGAGCGACCTTTATGCGCCGACTCAAAAAAGAAGGCACCCAATATCGCGATGTGCTTACCGAAGTGAGGCTCAATCACGCACTCAATTTAATGCAAACAAGAAACTGGAGTGTCCTCCAACTCGCTTATATGTGTGGCTATCAATCTGAACAACGTTTTACGCAACGATTTAGATCTAAGTTCGGTTTAACGCCGGCAGACTATATGCAGACCGTAAACAGCGATATGTCTCACACCGCTCAAGCAAAGGTGCATTAGAATGACAAAGTCGGCATTGGGGTTGGTAGTCGTGGCTTGTTGGATTCTGACCGCCTGTCAATCTGACCGCCCAAGCGTTTTCTTCGATGACTATCTTACTCGGGTGGTACGGGTTCAAAATGCGCCCCAAGTGGAGAGCACATTGGAAGACTATGTCAATCTACCTCGCAAGCGCGACCTATATATTGAGATACCCTCGATATCTATTGGGCTGCTCGATAGCTATCAACTGCGTCAGTGTGGCTTATTTAACTTGATTGCTGAGCGAAACTCCGTACTGGGTAAAGTCGTTGATGAGTTTCGCAACTACGATTATCAAAATGCACTATTGGATGGCTTGTCACGTTGTATTAATAGTCCGCAACTTGATCCAGAATTACAGCAAGTGCTGGCAGAGATAGGGGCACACAAACGCGCACAGTTGGCATTGCATCAGTGGAACTTGCTCTTTACTAGTGAAGCGATGCAAAAACAGTTACAAGGAAGTCAGTGGTTAGAGGCTAATCTTGGTCAAACGGTATCTGAGGTCAATGAAGCGCTAACTAGACTCAATCTCGCCTTCCATCAATCCGAAGAGAAAACCATCGACGTTCAAGAAACACTGGAGAAAAATAACATCGTTGGCAATCTAAACTACTCTCTTGTCATGGCGACCAGTAAGCTCAATCTGGTCACGCTGCAGCTTACCGAATATGATCATAGTGTTCTCTGCCAGCCCAACCGCAATACTACAAAATACCAGTACTTAAACAATGTCTTCGAACAGCAGTATGTCGTCAAAGTCCAACCTTATATGGCTCAGCTCGACCGCTATTATCAGAACCTATCCGCAAACTTGACTCTGTTTGCTCCTCAACCTGATATTCACAATTATGTTTATCCGTTAGCGCAAAACCATCAAGCTTTTCGGTTAGCCATACGCCGCCACGTTGACTACTGGCAGCAGCTCTTTAAACGCTGTGGTCGTCAGCTCGGCTAACCGGACTTAGGCGCCGTTTTCGTCGCAGGTTTTTTGCGATATCGAGCGTTTTTGCGTTTGTAGGCAGGGCGCTCTACTTGCGGTAAGTGACGTAGAGATTGCGGAACGTCACCACTACGAACTTGAGCCATCAGGTCATCAATTCGTTTCTGTAGCGCCTGCATAAACGGCAGATATGCCTGATTGCGATCAGCCATACCTTGCAACTGGTGCTCCCAGTTTGCCGTCATGTCTGGGAATGTAGAGTCACTCGGCAACGCGTGGATCAAACCGCGACCCGCTGGCGTACTGAGAATCGACTTACCCTGTCGTTGCAGTAACTGGCGCTTAAACAGCGTATCAAGAATCCCTGCACGTGTGGCTTCTGTGCCTAAGCCATCGGTTTCTTTAAGAATCTTCTTTAGCTCTTTATCTGCGACAAAACGGGCAATACCCGTCATGGCTTGTAGCAGCGTCGCTTCCGTAAAGTGCTTCGGCGGCTCAGTTTGGCGATCTTTAATTTCACCCTCACGGCAAGTGAGTACACTACCTTCAGGCAGTGGTGGAACCGTATCTACCCCAGAATCTTCATCATCCACTTTGCCCAGCAACTCTTTCCAGCCAGCGGACACCAACTGACGACCTTTAGCAATAAAGGTTCCTCCAACAATATCAAACACCAATTTCGCTTCGGCGTAGACTGCCGCTGGGTAAAACTGCATTAGATATTGTCTTGCGATCTGTTGATAGATCTTCATCTCGTTCGCAGAAAGCGCATTGTGTGAGGCTTTCTTTGGCGTCGGAATAATCGCATGGTGAGCGTCGACTTTTTTATCATTCCACGCTTTTGATTTAAGGCTAAGGTTTGCACCCTTTACCGCCTCACCAAGCTCCTTGGCATTGTTAGCGACAGCGTCACAAACACTACTAGCTTGACCATAGTGCTCAAGCGGCAAGTAACGGCAGTCAGAGCGGGGATAAGTAATCAACTTGTGTTTTTCGTACAGCGATTGACAGGTATCCAGAACCTGCTGAGCACTCATACCAAAACGTTTTGCTGCGTCAATTTGTAGTGCTGAAAGCGAATATGGCAGGGGCGCTGATTGCTTGGTCTGTTTCTGCTCAGACTCAACCACTTTGGCTGGTTGATTCGCTATTCGCTGAGCAACATTTTCGACCAACTTGCGGTTTAATACCCGCCCTTCTTCATCTTGCCACGGTTTACACGCTTCACTTGGCTTCCAACGCGCTCGGATATCAAACGGATGCGAGCCATCTTGGTAGGGAATCAGTGCGTGCAATGTGAAGTAGTCACGAGGGATGAAGTTCTCGATCTCTTCGTCACGACGTACAACCAGTCCAAGTACTGGCGTCTGCACTCGACCGACAGACAGTACCCCCTGATAGCCAGCCTTTTGACCAAGCAAGGTATACGCTCGAGACATATTCATACCGTAAAGCCAGTCTGCACGGGAGCGAGCTAATGCGGAGATTGACAGTGGAATAAAGTCACGATTACTGCGCATTTGGTTCAAAGCGCGTTTCACTGCAGGTAAGTTGAGGTCGCTGATCAACAGACGTTGGGTCGCATCCTTCTTCGATTTGCTTACTTTGCAATAATCGAGAACCTCGTCCACCAGCAGTTGCCCTTCTCGATCTGGGTCGCCAGCGTGGATTATCTGACTCGATTCTTTAAGCAATTTTCGGACGACGGTTAACTGTTTGCTGGCAGACTTTCGTGGTCTTAATTGCCACTGTTCCGGCACAATCGGAAGATCTGCCAGATTCCATTTTTTATAGCGTTCGTCATACGCATCAGGCTCTACCTGTTCAAGCAAGTGACCGATGCACCAAGTCACCACATCACCGCTACCACAGCGAATAAATCCTTGCTCGTTTTTTTTAGGGCCCGGCAGTGCCGCAGCAATCGCGCGACCTAGGCTGGGTTTTTCAGCGATAAACAGACGTGACATAAAGTAGGACTAGCTAAAAACAATAAGGGCCACATTATCGAATGTGGCCCTTATAAATCAAGAAAAACTGTAAATTTAAACAGTATTATTCTTCGTCAGACGCTGCACGCTCAGCCGCTTCTTTTACTAGAGGCTGAAGTTCACCTTTCTGGAACATTTCAATGATAATGTCACAACCACCGATAAGCTCGCCTTCAATCCATAGTTGAGGGAAAGTTGGCCACTGTGCGTAAGCTGGTAGCTCTGCACGGATATCAGGGTTTTGAAGAATGTCTACGTACGCAAACTTCTCGCCACAAGCCATCAGCGCTTGTGCCGCTTGTGAAGAGAAACCGCAGCTAGGTAGTTTAGGAGAACCCTTCATGTATAGAAGGATAGAGTTTTCTGCGATTTGCTGTTTAATTTTATCGATAGTTTCCATTGCTTCCTCTTAATGGAGTTACTGCAAATATTCTGGACATTCTAAACCATTAGCGCAGAATAAAAAGCCTATATTATCTATGGTTATTTACAAGGTTATGCTTTTGAGACTTGCTGAGCTTAACTAATAAAGAAATTTCATATAGAAAATGTCACCCTGCGCTTTTAATAAAGTAAAAACTTGCTAAACTAGAGCGCAAGTCAGCAAATTGATCATGGTTGGTGATTCACTGACCATGACTAATAAATAACACTGGAAGCAATCGAGAGGGGCAACCCTTTCTCATCAATGGAGAATTGAGCAATGGCATTTGAACTACCAGCTCTTCCTTACGCGAAAGACGCACTAGAACCACACATCTCAGCAGAAACTCTAGATTTCCACCACGGTAAGCACCACAACACTTACGTTGTAAAGCTTAACGGCCTAATCCCAGGCACTGAGTTTGAAGGCAAAACTCTAGAAGAAATCGTTAAGACTTCTACTGGCGGTGTTTTCAACAACGCAGCTCAAATCTGGAACCACACTTTCTACTGGCACTGTCTAGCGCCTAACGCAGGTGGTGAACCAACAGGTGCAGTTGCAGATGCAATCAACGCTGCATTCGGTTCTTTCGAAGAGTTCAAAGCAAAATTCACAGATTCTGCTATCAACAACTTCGGTTCTTCTTGGACTTGGCTTGTTAAGAAAGCAGACGGCTCTCTAGAGATCGTAAACACATCTAATGCAGCGACTCCTCTAACAGAAGAAGGCACAACACCACTTCTAACTGTTGACCTATGGGAACACGCTTACTACATCGATTACCGTAACCTACGTCCAGACTACATGAACGGTTTCTGGGCACTGGTTAACTGGGACTTCGTTGCAGAGAACCTAGCAAAATAATCCATCTTCCCTAGGATTAAAATTTAGTCATATTAAAAGCCAGCATTTCGCTGGCTTTTTTGCTTTTCTCACTATGATTTTCCTAAAGTTTTTCGAAGCTAAGTCGCTATAAAAGCAACACTCGAGAGGCATTATGCAGATTCATACTTTAGACAAAGCAGCAATTATCAACGAACTTCAGTTCGGTAATGGGATCAACCATGCCGTACACGAAGGTCGTCGTGCAGACTTTGCGCTAATTCTGTCAATGTTCTCTGATGACGTTCGCGACAACACGCCGACGGAAAAAATTGACCAAGTGGACACCAGTGAGCAAGCGTTACGCAAACGCTTCGAGTTGCAAGGCCCACAACAATTGCGTTCAGATCAAAGCTCCTATGAACTTTCTGCCCAGCAAGCATCTCTCTTTCATAGCTCCGGTTTACCGAGTGCAAAACTGTGTCATTACTTAAAACCTGACGCTCTGACCTATCTGCCAGAAGAGACTCATGACTTGCCAGAAGAGGTCTACCATAACCTGTCGGGTCATCAGCGAAGGCTGCTCAGTGAAAAAGAACCTAAGTCTTTGATGCCTATCGATCTTTATAACCAATTAATCAAAGCTCAGCGTACTTTCCAAATTCAAGCACAAGCTTAGCACCATCATTCTACTTCACAGTTTTTTGTCTTAAATGTGCTACTCCACTAGCAAGATCCCACCAATGTGTGAATAGTGCCAAAGAATCGTAAATAACCTTCCATCTCACTAAGGTTATTTGACCTTATTCACAACTAAGTCACAGTTAATCTACCATGATATGTGGACACCTTTTTGCGCGTACATTGCTTATGGGGGGAAGCCAATGGATATAAAAAAAGCTGTCGTTTTAATCACATCAGCAGGTTCTCAGATCGGGAGTACTCTTGCGTATCACTTCACCTCGCTTGGGGCGACCGTGGTTTTGTGTGATGTAAACAATCCACAATTAAAACAGACCTATCGTCTGTGCAGTGAGATCTCCGACAATGTATTCCAGTTCACGATTCAAGATCATTCACTAAGCTCAATTCAAGACCTGTTCGGTTTTATGGATAGCTCCGTCAAACGCTCACCAGATGTGTTAATTAATGCATTGACGGCAGAAGCCATGCCACACATTTTTGATCAACAAGCCAGTGCATTGTTTACCCAAAAGCTCTCCCTAATGGCAGCAACCATGTTCAGTTTTGGTCAAGCAACCGCAGAACGCATGCGACAAGAGAAGAAAAATGGCGTGATTGTTAATGTCATTGCACATCCGGAATATCAGGATTTATCAGGTTTTGACAATGCCACCTCGATGGTCGTTGGCTTCACCCAAAGCTGGGCTCGTGAACTAACGCCATTTAATATTCGAGTTGCTGGTGTTGTACCTGCTCTTGAGCATGACGATACCCATTGGGCGGAAGTACAAGATGAGTTGATTCGGAACACAGAATATATTGTCTCTAATGACTACTTTAGTGGTCGTGTGATGGCTGCTTAGAGTGCTCACCACCAAGTATTGAAAATGGTGAGCGACAGTTGTTTATAGAGAATCTAGAATTTTCTCAGACGCTTCTTCAATGAGATCCAACACCAACTCAAATCCGCTATCACCGCCATAGTATGGATCTGGAATTTCATCGTAGCTTGAATTGGTATAGCTTAAAAATAGTCGAATCTTGTTCTGAAAATGGGCCGGACACTGGGAAATAAGATCCGCTTTATTGTCTCTGTCTGCAGCAAGAATGAGGTCAAAAGCTTCAAAATCACTGCTAACAATTTTCCTTGAGCGAATGCCTTTAAATGAATAGCCGCGTTTCTCTCCCGCCTCTTTGGAACGCGCATCTGGTGGATTGCCTTGGTGATAACCAATTGTACCTGCGGAATCAACTTCAACGTCAATACCTCGCTGGCTTGCCTTAGCTCTCAATATAGCTTCACCAGTTGGTGAACGACATATGTTTCCCATACATACGACGAGTATTCTCTTCGCCATCGACCTACCCTCCTCGCTAGCTATTAGTTGTCCATAAAACTGGTAGGTGTTTGCATCAACTTGAATCGGTTATCATATCCACAAAGTGACTTAATAAAAAAGGAATAACCATGGTCTCTGAGAGCAACAAAGAAGCACGTCACAAAGCAAGGCAACAAAAAGTAAAACAAGAGGTCGATGCGAAAGTCGCGGCAGCTCAGGAAGAGAAAGGCTTGTTGTTGGTGATTACTGGCAATGGCAAAGGAAAATCCACTTCTGGATTTGGTACGATTGCACGAGCAGTAGGCCATGGCCTCAAATGTTCCGTTGCTCAGTTTATTAAAGGGACATGGGACAATGGTGAGCGTAATCTTCTTGAAAAGCTCGGCGTTGAGTTCCAAGTAATGGCTACTGGCTTTACATGGGAAACACAGAATAAAGCAGCCGATACAGAAGCAGCGCAAATCGTCTGGCAGGAGTGTAAACGAATGCTTAAAGATGAGTCGATCAACGTTATCCTGTTTGACGAACTGACCTACATGGTTAGTTACGGCTACATAGACTTAGATGAGGTTGTCGACGCACTGACTAACCGTCCTAAGATGCAATCTGTAGTGATCACAGGACGCGCCGCTCATCGTACATTGATCGAGCTTGCAGATACGGTATCCGAAGTGAAAAACGTCAAACATGCTTTTGAGTCAGGTGTAAAAGCCCTCAAAGGCGTCGACTGGTAACCTAGACAAGCACCTAGATGTAAGACTCTAGGTGCTTGAAATACAAAGCTACTCGACAATGAAACGACCTAATAGCTCCTTTTGATCCTCAGATAAACGAGCAAGTTCGTCAGAAGCTTCAAAACAATGTTCAATGCTTTCGCTGTTATCTGTTACGAGCCCAGATAGAAGCGTAATGTTCTCTGAAATAGATTCCGTCACCTGCACCTGCTCTGACGAAGCCGCCGAGACTAGCGTATTTTGTTCAGAAATTTTTTGCACAGAGGAGTCGATATCCATAAAAGCATTCAAAACTTGCTGGGAAATGTCTTCACTCTCTTTTAGCAACTCTAAATTATCTTGAATCTGTCTATAGACCGTTTCAGCTTGATCTTGAAGCGCCCCAATAACACTCTGAATCTCTGATGTTGATTCTTGTGTTCTAACCGCTAAGCTTCTCACTTCATCTGCTACAACAGCAAAACCTCTTCCTTGCTCTCCGGCTCGAGCTGCCTCTATCGCTGCATTGAGAGCCAGCAAGTTCGTTTGTTCTGAAATACCATTGATGACTTCTACTACTTGACCAATATTGCTCGAATGTTCCTTCAGCGCCATCATCACTTGGGCAGAGCCATGAATAGAACCTGAGATCTTCAATCCAATTTCTTGAGAGCAATCAACTCGGCTTCGACCCAGTGAAATATGTTGCTGCGCTTTTTTCGATGCTTCCTCTGCAAGAGATGCGTTGCTATTTACCTCTTTAGCGGTACAAGACAACTCCGTAATTGAAACGCTAATTTGATTAAACTGCTCTCGCTCTTGTATCGCATTATCTTTTGATTGTTGCATCACCGATGATAGCTCAGTCGCAGATGAAGCCACATTAAGACCATTCGAATTCATCGTTTTGATAATTTTAGAAACGGATTCTGATAGCTGATTAATAGACTTCGACAAAAGGCCTATTTCATTGTTACCTTCATACAAACTAACAACAGTAAAATCTCCACTTGCCATTTTTTGCAAAGCTAAAACAATGTTATTAATAGATTTGGACAGACCATTTGAAATATACCAAGAGAAAATCAAAGCGACAATAAATATGATAGATATTTCTATATAGCTATCAATGGTAAGTTCCTTTACATCTTGCTTTGATTGTTTAAATTCATTTCTAATACTGGCATTCATCTCATCAGAAAAATCTGCAAGTGATGTAATCAGTTCCAATGCCAACATATCAGATTTTTGCAAGTACAAGTCAAGCTCGTCACTATCCGTCGAGTATTTCCTCTTATAGTTTACCAGCTCTTTTACATGTTCATAGTAATTATTAAACTTGTTTTTTCGAGCAGCGGTGGTTGCCTTACCATCATCAATGAAGCCCTTTTCAAGGTTTTGGTGCCATTCAGCCAATGACTTTAAAAACTCACTCTCAAGCTCCTTACGCGTTGATGCTTTAAGAAATAATAACCAGATCTCATAGGTTGGCTGTATTTCGTTGTCATTAATTGCATTTATGGAGGTGAGTGCTGAGTGAGAAATCTCAGACAAAGTGACTATCTCGTCGTTCATTTGTCCTTGCTTAAGGATATATAATGAAGAAAATGAAATTAATATAGCGACAAAAGAAATATTTAACTTACTTTTTATACCTAATCCACGAAAGAAACTTCTCATTTATTACACCAAATATTCGTACACATGTACGCCTTATTAAACACGGTTGAATTACTTAACATGATAACAACAATAAACGAACGAATCTGTAGGATAATACCGAAATCAATGTAGGAACTATCACTTAGAACCTATCCCAAAAGGATTTCATTCCCACAGAGATTTATTCCAAACAATGCGACCACAAGCAAAAATAGCTCTATTAGATTGTTATTATTTAAGTTTATTCACGACAAGTAATGGCACTCTCAATAGATACGAGGATGAATGTACTCATGTCTTCGTTGTAATATCACGGGTACTGTTGCGAGGACAACTTTATGATAAAGATAACATTGATGAGATATGCGTGGCATTCTAATTTAATTGACTTAGGTTAGAACACCAAGCCAACAACCTGACCAGAATAACCTTACAATTGTAAAAAAGGGCTTCTAATAAATTAGAAGCCCTTTTTTTATATAACAAAATGCCAGGTGTTAGTTAAACAAGCCTTTAATTAAGCTGTTAACCGCTTCCTTGGTTTTTTCATCTTTGATTTTGTCACCTAATTTCTCATCGAGCTTTTTCAGACCACGATCAATTTCTTTTTCCGCTTTCTGTTTCAGCACATCATCGAACACGAGCTTGAACTTAGGCTCAGACCAGTGACCAGATATATTGATAGGAATGGTAACGTCTTTGAGTTCATCAATGTCCTTGCCACCTTGCCCTTCTAAAGAGCCAACAATCGATGTACTGACGGTAAAATCAACCGTTTCATTGAGGTAATTGGCACTGCCTGTACCACGAATGCGCAGCAATGGTGATTGCATGGTCAAATCGTTAGTCGACACATTGCCCTTGTTAAGCTTAAGTGTTGCTTTCATCGCACTGAAGTCAGTTTTTTGCACTTGATCAACGGACTCAACTTTTTCGCCTTTGATCTTTGCATAGTTCTCACGAATTAACTGAGCGACGTTAATACCATTAACTGCACCATCTTCGAAGTTAATCACCACATTGCCGACTAAGTTCTTCTTAATGCCAGTTGGCGTCAGGCTAGTACCTTTTACGTCAACATCAATGTTACCCGTCCCTTCTAAGGTCTCATTGTTAGCTACATCCTTCAGTAAAGGCAGCACTTTAACACCTTTGATGCGTTTTATAGCCGTATAGCTGGCTGGTGATTTACGTGCATCTAAACGTGCAGTTGCACTAATTGAGCCCTCATACAAATTGGACGTAAACGAAGTCAGTTCAGCAACACCACGATTCACAGAGAAGCTTGCTTTAACATTCTGCATTTTGGCATTACTCGCTTTGAATTTGTCGATACTAATATCACCTTCTATATCCAACGTTTTTAATGCCGTTAAATCAGGTTCAACCTCTTCAACAGGTTTCTTAGGCGATATTTCAGATGGTTTCTGTTCAGATTTTTGTGCTGGAGAAGAAGCTTGTTTCTGCTCTTCAGCTGGCTGATGAAGGCCTAAAAACTCATCTAAATCAATATTAGGGCTGTGCAACGCAAAACGAATTTTTGGAATCTCCACGAGCGTCACATCCGCTTTGCCGTCAAATTGCAGTGCGTTGGCAGTTAATTTCTCTAGTACAAAGCTTAGGTGACTTTTAACTAGGTCAAACGATAGGTCTGATGCCATATCCACTTTCATCGGCGATTGTGGCAAAGTCTCGCCTTTGAATTGTGCATCTAGTATCAATTTGTTCATTAATACTTTGGTAATCGCCTGATCAACAGTTAACGAAGCAGAACCTTTCATATCAATATCAAGGCCAGCCGCATTACCTATGACTGAGTAGGTTAACGCATTGGCTTTATCAAACTCGAACGTCTCTAGGCCGAGCTTAACACTATCAATGCGAGTGGCAGGATCACTCATGCTTGCCTCGAGATTTATATTGCGCAGAGCGTATTGCGTGAAACCTGTAGCCAGTTTGAATTCAGCATCACCTTTAGCACTGAACTTCTGCTGATTGTTTTCACCTTTGGCAGCAAACTCGACTGTGGTCCATTTTTCTGCGGCAAATTCAGACAGATTTAGTGATACATCGTAAAGTTTAGTAAACGAGCCTGCCTGTTTATCCTGAACATCAACCGAAGCGTTAGAGATTGTGACACCCGCTACATTGATACTCCAAGCCGGCGCGGAACTTGGGGTTTCTGAGCTCTGCTCGGCTGGTTCAGAAGCAACATCAGTTGTCGGCGCTGAAGTGGCGGTATCTGCCTGAGCGTTTTGTGCCTGAGTAAGAGCATCAATATTTCGCGTACCATCTTTTAGCGTTTCTAATGAGAACGCAGCACCATCCAGTGTGATGTTGCCAATTTCGAGCTGTTTGTTAAACAAAGGCATGACAGAGACATCAATTCCTACCGTATCGACTTTAAACATATTCAGCTGTTCAAAACCTTGCGGGTTACGCAATTCAGTCTGACCTAGCTCAAAGCCAATCGATGGGAAAAACTGCCAGCTAATATCACCGTCGATGACCAGATCTAACCCAGTTTGAGTTTTGGCTTGTTCGACAATTAGTGGTTTAAATTGGTTGGGGTTAACGAGGGTAACCAACGCGATAATCGCACCAAGAATAGCAATTACAGGGATGGCTATTATTAGTAATAGTTTCTTCATCAGCAGTATCCTTGCTTGGTGAGCACACCAAAAAAAAGAGGCAAGCTCCAAGTATAAATGATCGTGGCAGAATATCAGACGACCATAAAAAGAAAGTGGCACTAAAAGTGCCACTTATCTCATAAAAAATAAAGTCTTAAGCGATTATTCGGTATTAAGCTTTCAAAAGTTTTGCAATGTGAGCTTTTAGCACATCAATCGCGATACGGTTTTTACCGCCACGAGGTACAATAATGTCTGCATATTGCTTTGATGGCTCGATAAACTGCATAAACATTGGGCGAACGGTTTCTTGGTACTGTTTAAGCACTGAATCCATTGTGCGGCCGCGCTCTTCTACATCACGTTTTACACGACGTAGCAGACAGATATCCAACGGCGTATCCATAAATACCGTCGCGTGCATCAGGTCACGTAGACGAGGATCGGTCAGAAGAAGGATACCTTCAAGGATAATGACTTTCTTAGGCGTCATTGTTGTGGTGTTTTCTGTACGGGTGTGCTTAGTGTAGCTGTACTCAGGTACTTCTACTGCTTGTCCCTTAACTAACTGCTCTAGGTGTTGGCACAGCAGATCATGATCGAGTGCGCTTGGGTGGTCATAGTTGGTTTTTACACGCTCATCCATACTCAGATGGCCTTGGTCGTTGTAATAGCAATCTTCCGTAATCACACCAATTTGATGATCGCCCACTTTCGCACGTAATTCGTTGTAGATAGTGCTAGCGATTAAACTTTTTCCAGAAGCAGACGCGCCAGCAATACCGACGATGACGCATTGATTATTATCAGACATTATTCTTGCACCCGATGAATTAGATTGGTGTCATATGCTAATACTAGCAGTGCTCATCGAACCGAGCTCTGTGTATTAGGACAAATTTAGATAAACCGCCTGATTATAGGGAGTTAAGAGGTGAGTTGCCAGTCGCTATTAAGCCGATTTACGTAAATGGAATAAAAGTTTTCAGCGCAATCGATTACACGGAATAAGAATTAAAAAGAGCGCTAAATGAACGCTCTTTTTTTGACCACACTACCGATTATTCGACCATGGTAAACAGTATTGAATCGGGTTTTGCTTTGCCCTGCCAGTACAATCTCGAGCTTACTGCTTCCGCCAAAGTGAGATATTGTCTTCCATGCTCAGACTCAGGTCGAGCAGCGACTGTCGGCTCGCCTCGGTCGATATCTTCTCGCATTTGAATGTGTAGAGGGATTTGAGCTAACAAGTCTAAGCCATACTCATTGGACATTTTTTCTGCACCACCAGCACCAAAGATGTGCTCTTTTTCGCCACAGTGACTACAGATGTGGTAACTCATGTTTTCGACAATGCCAACCACAGGAACGTCTACTTTTTGAAACATGGCTGCACCTTTACGCGCATCGGCCAACGCTAGGTCTTGCGGTGTCGTGACGATAACCGCCCCCGTGACTGGGACTTGCTGGGCAAGCGTTAACTGGATATCCCCCGTACCTGGCGGCATATCGATAACTAAGTAATCTAGCTCAGGCCATTCGGTTTCATTGAGAAGTTGAGCCAACGCTTTCGCCGCCATAGGGCCACGCCAAATAGCCGCTTCATCTTTTGAAACCAAGTAACCGATTGAATGTGTGTAAATACCATGGGCAACAATCGGCTGCATCCACTTGCCATCTCTAACTTCTGGCTGAGCCTCTGTCTGCCCTAGCATAAGAGGAACCGATGGGCCATAGATGTCTGCATCAAGCAATCCGACCTTTGCACCAGATTTTGACAGCGCAAGTGCAAGGTTTACCGATGTCGTCGATTTACCTACTCCACCTTTTGCTGACGTAACAGCAATAACATTTTTTACCCCTTTCACCTGTGAGGCCACGTGTGTTTCAAGGGCTTTTGGTGCAACAAGAATGTCATACGAAAACGACGCCACCTCACCTTTCGATTGAGCAGCCGCTATCCAGTCAGTCAGCTCCTCAACTAAACCGTTAGCTGCAAAAGGAATTTCTATCTTAAAGCCCGCCGCTTCGACACTAACGATCTTGGCTACTGACGCCCACTGTGGCGCTAAGCTTGAATGCTCAAATTGGTTTAACCAATCACAAAAATCTTGCTTTGAACTGAATTGACGCATAGGTCCTCCTTATGCATCTAATCGTAACACTCTGTCAGCCTAGACTGAACCATGAAAAAACTAGGGTATTCCTGTAACTGGTACCTTGGAGTCACTGGTTGGATAAGGTAGTATTACTCTCTATTTTTTTATACATCCTAAGAAGCGAATATTAAGTATGGCAAACGATCCAAGAACTCTTGATCCAAGGAAACTGCTGGTCACTTGTGCCCTTCCGTACGCTAACGGTTCGATTCACCTAGGTCACATGCTTGAGCACATTCAAGCTGACATCTGGGTTCGCTACCAACGCCTACGCGGCAACACTGTAAACTTCATCTGTGCTGACGATGCTCACGGCACGCCAATCATGCTAAAAGCACAACAGATGGGTATGACGCCAGAAGAGATGATCGCTGCAGTAAGTGAAGAGCACCAAAAAGACTTCGCTGGCTTCGATATTAGCTTTGATAACTACCACAGCACTCATTCAGAAGAGAACCGTGAGCTTGCATCTCACATCTATCTGGAACTGAAAAAAAATGGCTTTATCTCTAGCCGTACTATCTCTCAGCTTTTCGATCCTGAAAAAGAGATGTTCCTTCCAGACCGTTTCGTGAAAGGTACTTGCCCTAAGTGTAAATCAGAAGATCAATACGGCGACAACTGTGACAACTGTGGTGAGACATACAGCCCTACTGAACTGATTGATCCTAAATCAGCAGTATCTGGTGCAACACCTGTAATGAAAGATTCTGAACACTTCTTCTTCGACCTACCTCAGTTTGAAAGCATGCTACAAGAGTGGACTCGCTCTGGTTCGCTACAAGCTGAAACTGCAAACAAGATGCAAGAGTGGTTCGAATCTGGTCTTCAACAATGGGATATCTCGCGTGATGCGCCTTACTTTGGCTTCGAGATCCCAGGTGAGAAAGACAAATTCTTCTATGTTTGGCTAGACGCGCCTGTTGGCTACATGGCTTCATTCAAGAATCTATGTAACAAACGTGACGACCTAGACTTCGATGAGTACTGGAAAAAAGACAGCACGACCGAGCTATACCACTTCATCGGTAAAGACATCGTGTATTTCCACTCTCTATTCTGGCCAGCAATGCTAGAAGGCAGTGGTTTCCGTAAACCAAATAACGTATTCGTACACGGCTACGTAACGGTTAACGGTGCAAAAATGTCTAAGTCGAAAGGCACATTCATCAAGGCAGCGACTTACCTAGAGCACCTAGATCCTGAATGTCTGCGTTACTACTATGCAGCGAAACTCAACAGCCGTATCGACGATCTGGATCTTAACCTTGAAGACTTCACTCAACGCGTTAATGCTGACGTAGTTAATAAGATTGTGAACCTTGCTTCTCGTAACGCTGGCTTCATTTCTAAACGTTTTGAAGGCAAGCTATCGGCAAACTTCGCTGAACCTGAGCTATACAACGAGTTTGCGGCGGCGGCAGATCGTATCGCAGAACTTTACGAAACTCGTGAGTTTGGTCGTGCTATTCGTGAAATCACCGCACTAGCAGATAAAGCGAACCAGTATGTTGACGAGAAAGCACCGTGGGTAGTGGCGAAAGAAGAAGGTAAAGACCAAGAGCTACAAGACATCTGTTCTGTCGGTATTAACCTATTCCGCGTACTGATGACATACCTCAAGCCAGTGATGCCAGAACTTGCTGCGCGCACTGAAGCATTCCTGAACGAAGAACTGACTTGGGATGGCATTGCGACGCCACTGACCGCTCATGAAATCACGAAGTTCAAGGCACTATTCAACCGCATCGATCCTAAAAAAGTTGAAGATATGGTTGAAGCGTCTAAGCAAGATGCTGCCGCTGAAGTAGCAGCGAAAGAGAAAGCAGAAGCTGAAAAGAACCAAGCTAGCCAAACAGAACTCGACAAAGATCCAATCGCTGACGAGATTGAATTTGACGCTTTCGCTGCAGTGGATATGCGTATCGCACGTATTATCTCATGTGAAGAAGTGCCAAAAGCAGACAAGCTACTCAAGTTCCAGCTTGATATCGGCGGTGAAACTCGTCAGGTTTTCTCGGGCATTAAATCGGCTTACAAACCTGAAGAACTGGAAGGTAAGCTAACCGTAATGGTAGCAAACCTAAAACCTCGCAAAATGAAGTTTGGTATGTCTGAAGGTATGATCCTAGCCGCTGGCCCTGGTGGCAGCGAATTGTGGATCCTTGAACCACACGAAGGCGCTCAGCCTGGCATGCGCGTCATGTAAACTGAATAAATCGTCTAACTCAGAGCCCTACTCATCGAGTGGGGCTTTTTTATGTCCCTCACATTATCAGTGCTTTATGCACCAAATCGGTTCAAAATAATTCAACAACAAAATTTAAGTGATTGAATTTTAAGAAAATTAGAATTGGCACCATATCTGCTCTACCACTTTGTAGGTAAACATTAACAAGGAGTAAGTTATGTTTGTGCTTTTTTCACTAATCTTGTCCCTGGCGATTCTTGCAACCCTATTTCACCATTCAAAGAAACGTCATTCCGGTCTTGAACGAAAATTCGAGATTTTAGTTCTGCTGCGCCAACTGTTGCTGCTTAGCCGACAACATAGAGCCATCACACATCAAGCATTGACTAGCCAAGATTTTGAGCGCCAACAAAACACACTGGCGGGCATTTTCGATTCGATGATGGACCACTCCAATACACTTATCGCTACAGCCCAGTTCGAAAACAAGCCAATGTATCGAATTCTGCAATTAAAGCTCAAATCTCTGCACCAAGAGTGGCAACACCGAACAGTGGCACGGAATCAGATTATTCACGGCAAAACCATTCGCCACTGTATGTTTTTAATGGATGAAATCGCGATTGCATGGCTGATTGAATCTGGCCGAGAAGACATTAGTGACGAATATCATATGAACTGGCAGCAGGTACTCGATAGTATGGAGACGCTCACCCAACTAAGAATATCAATTCAGGATCTTGACCACCCTGAAGGTATGATGCGAGTGAAATACTACTGCGATAAAACTCGACGCAAACTGAGCCAACTTTCATTGATTAGCCCACTTTCTGTTGCGTCACCGTTGAGCTCCAAGGCAATGCACACACTGACAGAACTCAATGCCAATGATGCACTAGAGATGACCAGTGACGAGCTGTACCAACTAACCACTGACATATCCTTGGTTATCTCGCAAGTGTATGACCAAATGTTGTCTGACATGACTGAAAGTCTCTATCTGCCGTTACCTAAAATCGCATTTAGTTAACGCCAAGTGCTAAGCCGTCAACACGACACTCAACAATGGGTAGCAAGCACGCTACCCATTTCTATTTCTTGAGTATTTCTTGAGAGGACAGACGCCTCAAGACTTGTCGTAAGGCCAATAAACAGATTAATGGTATCCCATATCGTCTTATGGACCACATCGAACTTATCGCCATTAGTGCCCATTAGTGGAGGGAGTACCCTTTTTGGAGAGCATTTGTGGAGAAGAGTTGCTTGCAAAACAAACATTCCCTGTCGTAACAACAAAAATTATTCACTTTCTTTTGTTCATCCAGCTATTGATTGCAAAGATTGATGCTTTTACTATCACTTTGCTTCTTGATGATAGCCAATCCGAGTACATCACAGCAGATTTGTGGCAAGGCGATAGAGCAACTATCCAAGAGTGACTTTGACTGCGCTTTGCGCATTTTTTGACGCTCCATGTTTCTTTGTCATCACATTGAAACATGCCTATAACTTGTTGGAGACTGGCTATGGCTGCTGCTCACTCTGTTTTAGATTTTCAATCTTATTCTGCTGGTGCTCTATCTGCACCAGAATCTCAACTTATTCAATCCTCGGTAGAGCAATTTGGCGCACCACTGCTGCTGCTAGATTGTGATATTGTTCGCCAACAATATCGTGCCCTAAGCAACGCACTACCTAATGTCACTTTGCATTTTGCGCTTAAGCCACTGCCACACCCAGCTGTTGTACAGACACTATTGGCTGAAGGAGCCAGTTTTGACTTAGCAACCAGTGGTGAAGTTGACCTAGTGGCAGAGCAAGGTGTACCAGCAGAGCGTACTATCCATACTCACCCAATCAAGCGTGACCGTGATATTCGTGACGCACTGGCGTATGGTTGCCGTGTTTTTGTTGTCGACAACATTAACGAGTTAGAAAAATTCATCGCCTACCGTGACGAAGTGGAATTGCTCGTGCGCCTGAGCTTTCGTAACTCAGAAGCATTCGCGGATCTTTCGAAGAAGTTTGGCTGTACTCCTCAACAAGCGCTAGAGCTAATTGCGCAAGCTCAAGAGTGGAATATTCGTATTAAGGGGCTCTCGTTCCACGTTGGGTCACAAACCATGAATCCACAGAAATACGTTGACGCAATCGACACCTGTAAGCACCTCATGGAGCAAGTTGTTGAGCATGGTTTACCTGCGTTAAGTACTCTTGACATCGGTGGCGGATTCCCTGTGAGTTATAACACTCAGGTAATGCCGATTGAACTGTTTTGCCAGCCGATCAATGCGGCTTTAAACCAGCTACCAGAAACGGTTCAGGTTATTGCCGAACCAGGGCGCTTTATTGTTGCTCAAGCGATGACGGGTGTTGCATCAGTGATGGGACAAGCAGAGCGTGATGGACAGATTTGGTACTACCTAGATGATGGTATCTACGGTTCATTCAGTGGTTTGATGTTTGATGATGCTAAATACCCTCTCACGACGATAAAACAGGATGGAGAGTGGCTACCGAGTATTCTTGCTGGCCCTACATGCGATAGCATTGATGTGATTGCGGAAAACATCATGCTGCCAAAACTGAGCAATGGTGACTTAATTGTCAGCCGCATGATGGGCGCTTACACGAGTGCCACAGCAACTGACTTTAACTTCTTCAAGCGTGCACAAACCATTCTGCTCAATGAAGAAGCAACCGAGCAAGCTCGCTTGCTTGGTTAAAAACAAACAAATCCGGCGCGTAACCGATAATCCGAAATAAATAAAAAGGCCCTGAGTATCAACGCAGGGCCTTATCTATTCGGTCACTGTAATCTTTACAGCATCTTACGTGCAGCTTCAACTACCACTTTGATTGAACGAGCTTCTGTCTCTTTTAGAGTTGAATGATCCGGGATTTCTTTCTGAGTACGGTTGATGATTACACCCGCTACACAGCCAGCTTTAAGACCAGAACTTGCACACATAGTAAGAAGTGTTGCAGATTCCATTTCAAAGTTGAGAACGCCCATCTCTTGCCACTCTTTCATAGAGCCTTGGAAGCGCTTAACAACACGACCAGAGAAAGTATCGTAACGCTCTTGGCCTGGGTAGAATGTGTCGCTTGATGCCGTTACGCCCATATGAACCGTAGCGCCACTTTCTTCAACCGCTGCTTTCATTGCTGTCGCAACTTCAAAGTCTGCTACCGCTGGAAATTCCATTGGAGCAAAGTGCAAACTTGCACCATCAAGACGAACAGAACCTGTAGAGACAATCATGTCACCCACGTTAACGTGTGGTTGAATTGCACCAGTCGTGCCTACGCGTAGGAAGGTACGAACGCCAAGTTGCGCTAATTCTTCAACTGCAATAGAAGTAGAAGGGCCACCAATACCAGTTGAACATACGACAACAGGCTTGCCATCAAGCTCAGCACGGTAAAGTGTGTATTCACGGTGGCTAGCAAGGAAAACTGGGTTCTCCATTTCTTCTGCAATTTTTTGAACGCGTGCTGGGTCACCAGGAATGATCGCTAATGTTGCGCCAGCGAGATCAGATTCAGTAACACCAAGGTGGAATACAGCTTGAGACATAGGGGACTCCTTATTGTGGCGAAATTTGGTTGATTAAATTTTACCATTCGCTCTATAAATTCATCGGGTACAGAACATACTGTAACCAACTACCAAGAGCTTTATAGTGACACTGATCACAACAATGATCGCAACAAAAATGAACATTGCAAACAAAATCGTTTTCGATCACAATTTTTAGCAAATCCAATTTGTCAGTTGCATAAAAAATAGCCCTTACATCATAAATGTAAGGGCTATTTATTGTTCTATCCACTAATCGAGTTGGGACTTAAACTTTAACAGTCGCAACGCATTGAGTGTCACTATCGCTGTCGCGCCACTATCAGCCAGTACCGCCACCCACAAACCCGTTAAGCCGAGCAAGCTGGTAATAAGGAAGACACCTTTCAAACCGAGTGCCAAAGCGATATTTTGACGAATTATGCCTAACGTTGATCTCGATAACTCAATCATTCCAGCAAGCTCAGTCAAGCGGTTATGAGTCAAAGCTGCATCGGCCGTTTCTAGTGCTACATCAGTACCCCCCCCCATGGCAATACCAATACTTGACGCTTTCATCGCTGGAGCATCGTTAATACCGTCTCCAACCATGGCGACATTATCGACCGCCGATAGCTGTTCAACGTAACTCACCTTATCTTGTGGCAGCAGACCAGCCTGGTAGTCAATACCGATCATTGAGCTAATAGCCCTTGCACTGCGAGGGTTGTCACCCGTCAACATGATAGAGCGAACACCCAATTTTTGTAACGCTTTAACCGCTTGTGCCGAATCATCTCGCAAGGTATCTTGCCACGCAATTACCCCCATTACTCTTGCTTGATTTTCAATCGCGACCACAACGGTTTTACCTTGCTGCTCTAACCCTTCAATCTGCGTCAGCCAATTTTCACTAAGTGGAAGAGTCACTTTACTTGGTGCTGTAACCTGATATTCAACATTATCAACGACACCTCGAACACCACTGCCAACCAAAGCTTGCTTATCTTTGGCTTCAGGAATGTCAATGCCCATGAGTTTGGCTTTGTTCACTAGAGACACCGCCAATGGATGACTTGAGCCAACTTCAATAGCAGCAATTTTCTCCATTAAGGTCATTTCGGTCCATTCACCAAAGGCAATAAGATCGGTCACTTCTGGTTTACCTTTGGTTAAGGTACCCGTTTTATCGAAGGCGACTGTGTCGATTTTTCCAAGCTGCTCTAAGGCTGCCCCACCTTTGATCAACGCCCCACGCCTTGCTGCCGCCGCAAGCCCAGACGTAATCGCTGCCGGTGTAGATATAACCAAAGCACAGGGACAGGCAATAAGCAGTAATGCCAAACCTCGATAGACCCAAGTTTCCCAAGGTTGAGCAAACAGAAGCGGAGGCGTGATGATGACAAGTAGTGACACCAACATCATCAAAGGGGTATACCAACGACTGAACTTATCCAAGAAACGTTCTAATGGTGCTTTACGCGATTCCGCCTCTTCGATGAGGTGGAGAATACGATCAATAGCGTTTTCACCCTGTTTGGAGGTAATGGTCAGTCGAACAACTTTATCCACGACAACCGCGCCAGCCATGACAGATTCATCTTGGTATCGTTCAACAGGCACAGATTCGCCTGTTAAAGCACTTTCATCGAAGCTAGCGACCTCTGCCAGTAACTTGCCATCAGCAGGAAGACGGGAACCGGGTGACACTTCAATCACATCGCCAGGAAGCAACTGACTTGCTGATACCTCAACACGTTTACCATCGATGATTTGGATTGCATTTTCAGGAACTAGCTCCATCAATGCCTGCACACCACTTCGTGCCCTTGAGGCAGCAAACGCTTCTAACCGCTCGCCAATGAGAAACAAGAGTAATACCATCGCCGCTTCGATAGTCTCCCCCAAATAGAGAGCACCAAGTGCCGCAACGCTCATCAGGGTTTCAATAGCGAAAGGGGTACCCGAACGAGCAAGGGCGATCGCCTTTTTACTGATTGGATAAAGACCTGCAAGACAGGTGAAGATAAACATCCACTCACTGATGAGCGGAAATGAGGGGCTGATGAGTGCGGCGACCGCCATAGCAGAGGCTATCGCAATGATTTGACTGTTCTGAATAAATACCGACTTCCAGCCCTGTGAACGTTTTTTGTCTTCACGCGTGCTAGCGCTAGAAAATGTAAATCCGCTATCAATGACGGCTTGCTCAACTAACTGAATGACACTAGCGCTATCGGTTTTAATGATGAGCTTTTCGGTCGCAAACAGTACCTTGGCTTCAGCAACACCACTTACTCGGTTTACTGCGGTCTCAATTTTTCTTGCGCAAGATGGACAATCCATCCCTTCAATTATCCAGCTTTGAGTAAAACGTGTAGAAAGACTGGGCTCCCCCTCATCTTCACTAGGGTCTGAGCCGCTGCTACAACTGTTCGAGCTGCAACAGCCCGCTTCTGTAGTTTCGACACCGACAATTTTAATTGACGAAATATTTGGGCTAGCGCAAGAACCAGATTGGCTTGGAACTGGTGCCATTTTGGTTGATTGGCATGCTTTGTGTTTTGTGCACATATGTTTATCTCCGTTCACTGTACACTCGAAGTGTAAACCTTAGAGCTAGCTCCAAGGTCAACCTTTTTCTCGATTTTGTTGTGTAACATCTGTGGTTGCGGCAACATCATCAATGAGCACAGCATCATGACTACAGAAAGGTTGACTGTTCACACTGGTAATAGCGGGATCAGAGGTCGCATGTTCAAGACACGCCGAACGCATCAAATCATTAATATGCTTACGAAGCACCACGATGGCGATCAAACCAAAAACAACTGTGCCAAGCGCTTGACCATAAAGTACGCCCAGCGCACCAAACCACATTGCCCCTAAGTGGACAAAGGGCAGCGTCCCCAACGTTGCTTTACCAAGATTGAGAAAAACAGCACAGTAAATTGAGCGAAAACGGACGCCTGCGCCGGCCCCGACATCACGAGTATGTGACGCATGGTTGACCCCTGAACAAACTTAGCACTCTGATCAGACATACGCTTCCCTTTTGAGCTTGATGGAAAAACAACAAGAGGTGCACGTGGCACCTCTTATTATTTTCATGTTCTAACTGTTATACAGGATGTTTAAAGCAATCCTCAATATTTTTGCCTATCGCTCTGAGCACATCTCGTCGCGTAATGATGCCGACCAGTTTACCCGCGTCAATGACAGGATAGACTTTCGGACGCCCTACCTTCATCATCTCTGCCAACTCAATAATCGATGTATCAGACGTAACGGATAGCACTTCGCGATGCATACAATCTGCAACAATGTGACTGTCCTGACAGTAGTAACTCACATTAATGAGTTTATCGAGTAGATCTTGCCCAGAAAGAAAACCGATGACCTCTTTCTGCTCGTTAATAACTGGACCACCTAGATAGCGTGAATTCATTACCTTGTCGAGAGCTGCCGTCAATGACATCTCTGGGGTAAAGGTTACCGCTTGCAGGGTCATGTAGTCTTTTACTTTTAATGATTCCATCTGTGTCTCCTTGCGTGCAAGCTTTGCTGTATATTGTAATTGTTGTCTAATTTCTTGATTTTACTAAATGGAAATCAACAATTTTTGCAATAGGCTAAGTCTATTAAACCTCACGCCACCACTTACAATGCTTCTGAACATCCGTATTCGCTCGCCATCCGCCTATCAAATGCCCTGCAAATGACATGCTATGACTAGAAAATATTTAATCCAACAACCACAGTTTCAGATCTTGCCAGAGAGACTCTTTCGCTGTTGTAATAAACAATAAAAAAGCTTCCCTAAGGAAGCTTTCATTCTCGCAACTCGCTCTGTCACTATTTCTGCTGCCAGCGTTCAGCAGCTTTGGCGTCAGAGTCTCTTGACTCGACCCAACGCGTGGTATCTGTGGTGCGTTCTTTTTTCCAAAAGGGGGCTTTGGTTTTAAGATAATCCATCACAAACTCACACGCATCGAAGGCCGCGCCACGGTGCGCGCTCGACACACCAACAAACACGATTTGATCACCGATATCCAAATCTCCAACACGGTGAATGACTCGGATATTTAAAAGTGGCCAACGTCGCTCTGCTTCATCACAGATTTCACCTAGTGCCTTTTCAGTCATACCAGGATAATGCTCGAGCGATAAGCCAGTAACATTATCGCCAAGGTTTATATCACGAACCTTACCAACAAACGTCACCACAGCACCTGCTGAAGTACCATCCGATAACGCCTGATATTCATCACTGAGAGAAAAATCTTCAAACTGAACCGATACACGACTGTCCATGTTTATCCCCCAGTAACTGGCGGGAAGAACGCCACTTCGTCACCAGATTGAATCGGATGATCCAAAGGTACAATCGATTGATTAACCGCGGCCAGCAGTTTACCCGGCTCCAGAGCTAAGTCCCACTTACCTTCTTGCTGAACGAGATGCGCGCGAATAGCTTCAACAGTAGCAAAGTCACCCTCTAGCTCGAGTTCATCCTTGCCAACAAGTTCACGCGTCTGTGCAAAAAAAAGAACTTTAATCATTGTTCCACCTTAAAGTGACCCGATTTGCCACCTGTTTTTTCCAGCAAGCGAACCTGTCCAATGACCATGTCTTTCTGTACCGCTTTACACATGTCGTAAATAGTCAGTGCCGCGACCGATGCAGCAGTCAACGCTTCCATCTCAACGCCAGTTTTGCCTGACAACTTACATACAGATTCAATTCGTACCATATTTTCTGCTTCAATCGCTTCTAGCTGTACTTCAACCTTAGAAAGCAATAGAGGGTGGCACAGTGGAATCAGATCCCACGTTTTCTTCGCGGCTTGAATCCCTGCGATTCGCGCCGTAGCAAATACATCACCTTTATGATGCTGACCAGAGACAATCAGCTCTAGAGTTTCAGCGGCCATGTGGACAAAAGCTTCTGCACGAGCTTCACGCACTGTTTCTGCCTTAGCCGATACATCAACCATGTTTGCTTCACCGGAAGCGTTAATATGAGTCAACTCGCTCATTGTTCGCTCCAAAAATTATACCGATAGGTGAGGCATAAAGTTACAAGGACGGTGGCTAGCGTCTAGCTGCTGCTTGATGATCTTAGTCCAACCCGTGCGGCAAGCGCCTGTCGAACCAGGCATCGCAAAAATAACCGTGTGGTTAGCAAAACCGGCGATCGCGCGTGATTGAATGGTTGACGTGCCAATCTCTTCGTATGAAACCATACGGAACAATTCACCAAAACCTTCAACTTCTTTGTCGAATAATGGCTTCAGTGCTTCTGGCGTACTGTCACGAGAAGTAAAGCCTGTACCACCAGTAATCATAATCGCTTGAACATTTTCATCCGCAATCCACTGTGAAACGATAGCGCGGATTTTGTACATATCATCGATAACAATCTGCTTATCAACCACGTTATGACCTGCTTCTTTAGCGTTTTCAACTAAGAAGCCGCCTGACGTATCGTTTTCTTCAGTACGAGTATCCGAAACGGTTAAAACTGCGATGTTTGCTGGTTGGAATTTGCTTTCTGCGTGACCCATTTGTTCACCTTTATTTTTCAAAGTAATGTTCGCACCCTGCTGTCACTGAAGTGCGTTATATGTTTGTTGACGTGTATTAGCCGCCAATTGAGGCCAAGTGCGGGGTCATACCTGAATTTCCATCGTGAAGGAAGTGGCTGACCGACTTGGTTTGCAGCTGTGCTTGGATTCGTTCAATTAGCTCGGTTTCTTGCGTATCTTGCTGAAGTAAGTCGCGTAACTCGATGCCATGATCACCAAATAGGCACAAGTGAAGCTTACCCGTTGCCGATACTCGCAAACGATTACAGCTTTCACAGAAGTCTTTTTCATACGGCATAATCAAGCCGATTTCGCCTTGGTAATCAGGGTGGACAAAGACTTGCGCCGGACCGTCGTTTTTATCACGGACTTTAAGTAACCAACCATTTGCAATCAGTTGATTACGAATCGCAACGCCTGAAACATGGTGGCGCTTAAATAATTCATCCATTTCACCGGTTTTCATTAATTCGATAAAACGTAATTGAATCGGTCTGTCTTTAATCCAGTTTAGAAAGGCAGGTAACTCGTGAGCATTGAGATCTTTCATCAACACAACATTTACTTTGACCTGCTCGTAGCCCACTTCAAACGCACGATCAATTCCTGCCATAACCTGAGTGAACTTGTTCTCACCGGTGATCTGATGAAACATGCGAGGATCTAAGCTATCAACACTCACATTGACGTGAGTAAGACCAGCTTGCTTCCACTCAGCGACCTGCTTCTCCATACGATAGCCATTGGTCGTAGTTGCAACTTTTTGAATACCGTCAGTCGAGGCGATGGTATGAATTATGTCGGTGAAATCTTTGCGTAAGCTCGGCTCACCACCAGTGATACGAACTTTTGACGTGCCACAATCAGCAAACGCGCGTACGACACGCTTAATCTCTGGTAAGGCTAGAAAAGACGAGTTTTTTTGCCCGGAAGGTTGATAACCATCAGGCAGGCAGTATGTGCATTTAAAGTTACAGACATCTGTAACAGAAAGACGCAAGTAGTAAAACTTGCGATGAAATCTATCTTCGAATTGTTGCGCCACGGAACACCTTTCCAAACACGGGAGGCATAATCATTTCCAATTATGCCCTTGTGACAACGCGTCACTGGCTCAAAACGCTTATTCAGTATGAACTTAGCTTTGTGAGCTCGGAGTTATGGCAACTACCCCTATATTGGGTAGTAGCTTTACATTAAAATACTTAATAATTGTACGTGATTCTACCCTCTAAACGAAAAAATCATGCTTAGAGCCCAAATTACCTATTATTGAGTATTTGATGTTAATGCAATAATCTAAATTGTAGTTGGTTATGAATAAAATAGAAGCTCAGCATGACAGTTTACGCTAGCAAGAAAGTCGTCGCAGTCGGTGGAGGCCATGGCCTTGGTCGCATGCTTGCGGCGCTAAAAGATTTTGGCAGCAACGCCACGGGTATCGTTGCAACCACAGATAATGGTGGTTCGACAGGACGGATCCGCCATTGTCAGGGAGGAATAGCTTGGGGAGATACACGTAACTGTATCAACCAGTTGATTACCGATCCTTCCATCAGTTCAATGATGTTTGAATATCGATTTAAAGGCGCGGGCGAACTCGATGGCCATAATCTCGGCAACCTGATGCTAACGGCACTTGACAACCTTTCCGTTCGTCCATTAGACGCCACAAATCTTATACGCAATATGCTGAAAGTCGATGTGAATATCATTCCTATGTCGGAACATCCTTCAGATCTAAAGGCATTGGCACCGAACGGTCGCTGGGTGACCGGAGAAACCAGTGTTGACGAGATGCCGGATAAACTTCTCAGGCTGGATTTGGAACCCGAAGTGCCCGCCACAAAAGAAGGTGTTATCGCACTAGAACAGGCCGATGCTATTATTCTCGGCCCAGGTAGCTTTTTGACCAGTATCATGCCGCCATTACTGCTGCCGGAGATTGGTCGTGCTATTGCCAATAACCGTAAGGCAAAATTGGTCTTCGTAGAAAACCTCTCTGCCGAACACGGCCCTGCAGGAAAAATGACACTTCAAGAGAAGCTCGAATGGTGTGAGCGCTCATGCCAAGGTCGACGAATTGACGTAGTGCTGGGTGAAGAGCCTCATCCAGAACTTGAAGAGTGGAACTGCGTCACGACGCCGTTAGCATCACCAAACCGTGATTGGCGCCATGATCGAAGCAAACTCCAGCAAGCAATAGAGTACTTACTGTGTGAGTAATTGTTGGTATCTCTGCTCAGTTTGATTGAGCAGAGATAGCATTTTGTCTTTGTGATCAGCAAGCTCAAGCGTCGCGCCCGTCTTTCCTCGCGCATCAAGTTCAATCGAGTAAGCACACAACGCTTCTGCCCCAAAACTTGCGGCGCTGCTCTTTAAAGCGTGGCTGATTTCCTTGAGATACGCCTGCTGCCCTTCTCCTTCTTGTTGAGATAAGGTCTCAATATACATAGCAAGCTCGTTCAAAAATATCTCTAGCAACACTGGCACGTTTTCAGGGCCAATCTCACTCGCCAGCCTGTCAATCTTACTTTGGTTCAAAATATCCACTATTGCACTTCCTTCGCGTTCCAAGCCTGTAGCTTACGGTAGATAGTCGACGGACTGACATCTAAATAACCAGCGGCTTTGGGAATATTGCCATCACACGCTTTAATGGCTTGCTCTATCGCATTTTTCTCGGTTAACCATAGAGGGAAGATATCTTGTACCGAGACCGTTTCGCTTTGCGCTAATGGGACTCTAATCTCATTGGTCGCAGGCTTATTCAACGGTGGTGGCAACATCTCTAACAATATTTCCCTGCCGTTGTTGAGCACTACAACGTTGCGCAATACGTTCTGTAACTGACGCACGTTACCAGGCCATTCGTAGCGAGCAAAACGTTCAACAACATCCGGTGCTAACCGGACAAAATCTTTCCCCTCTTCCTTAGACATAAAGCCCAATAGAGAGTACGCAATCTCAATGATATCATCACCACGTTCTCTCAAAGGAGGTAGATGAAGTGGGATAACGTAGAGGCGGTAGTACAAGTCTTCGCGAAAACGCCCTTCCTCCACCTCTTTCCAAGGGTCGCGGTTCGTTGCGCATACAAAACGTACATCGACACTTTTCATCTTAGAAGATCCGACCTTTTGGAAGGTACCTGTCTGGATGAATCTCAACAGTTTCGTTTGCAACTCTAGATCCATCTCACACAACTCATCGAGGAATAGCGTACCTCCATCTGCCAACTCAGCCGCACCTTGTCGGTCAGTCGCAGCACCAGTAAATGCCCCTTTAACATGACCAAACAACTCACTTTCAATCAGATCTTTCGGGATTGCAGCACAGTTAATCGCTATAAAAGGTTTATCCCCACGTTTGCTTGTCGCGTGAATCGCTTCTGCACACACTTCTTTACCGGTGCCACTTTCGCCAGTTATAAAGATGCTCGCCTTACTCGCCGCTGCGGAATCTATGGTTCGATAGACCGCTTGCATGGTTTGGCTACTGCCAATAAAACCTTGATAACCTTGGCTTGAAAGACTGTCACCTTCGTTCTTTAACTTATTCGCTTTGCGTAAAGCATTGTTCACGGTGACACGCAAACGGTCCGCTTCACAGGGCTTAATCAAAAAATCCTGAGCGCCATGGCGCATTGCTTCAACCGCAGTATCAATTGAACCGTGTGCAGTCATAAAGATAACTGGAACATCTGGGTTCTTCTCTTTGACCGCATGAAGTACATCCATGCCTGTCATATCAGGCAAACGTAGGTCAAGAAGGATCAAATCAGGGGTTCGAAAGTTGAGACTTTCGATAGCATCACGCCCAGTGCCGACGATGTTGATGTCGATCTGAAGTGGAGTAAGATATGAGCGGTAGAGTGCGGCGACGGAAGCCGTATCCTCTACCATAAGCAGATATTTTGATTTTTGTGTTTGAGTATTATGTTGCATAACCTAGCCATGGTTTGTTTGCATCTTGTACAATCATTGCATTGCGCTTTGCAATTTGCAATTCAAATACCCAAAAATGACCTATTTGAGTGAAATATGGCTCATTTTGACCGCAAAAATTTTGGCACACTATATGCTATCAATTTCAATGACCCTAACGGGTCACCTAGCCAACTGACGTTGTTAGTGAATTTTATATTCACAAATTACAGCCAATAGATTAACGATTTCTATTGGCTATTTTTTTAGTCCTGCACCAACCAATTAGCTGTTAGTAATAAACTTTTGTCTTAACCGATCTATCTGATCACGCATCTCCGCCGCCCGTTCAAACTCCAGATCTTGAGCATGTTGATACATCTGCGCTTCAAGCTTCGCGATCTCTTTATCAAGCTGCTGAGGTGTCATTACATCGTAGCTTTGTGAGGACTCAGCCACTTTAGACAACGGCACGGTTTTGCTCACTCGCTGCTTCTTGCTCTTAGCAATATCACCCAGTTCCATAATGTCTTTGACATTACGCTTAAGCGCTTGAGGCTCAATACCCATTTTCTGGTTGTACTCTTGCTGCTTCTCTCGACGACGGTTGGTCTCATCCATCGCCTTTTCCATCGATTTAGTGATCCGATCCGCATACAAAATCGCTTTGCCAGCAACATTTCGCGCTGCACGACCTATGGTCTGAATCAGTGAGCGCTCGGAGCGTAAGAAGCCTTCTTTATCCGCATCTAAAATCGCCACTAAAGAGACTTCAGGCATATCAAGACCTTCTCGCAATAAGTTGATACCGACAAGCACATCAAACTCACCAAGACGTAAATCACGAATGATTTCTACCCGTTCTACAGTATCAATATCTGAGTGAAGGTAGCGAACCTTTACATCATGCTCAGTGAGGTACTCTGTGAGATCCTCAGCCATACGTTTAGTTAACGTCGTCACAAGTACTCGTTCATCCTTGGCTGAACGAATACGAATTTCTGAGAGAAGATCATCAACCTGAGTTGCAACCGGACGAACCTCCAACTCGGGATCAAGCAAACCCGTTGGACGCACTACCTGATCGGCCACTTCGCCATCCGACTTCTCCAGCTCATAGTTACCAGGAGTCGCAGAAACAAAGATAGTTTGGGGAGCCAAAGATTCAAACTCTTCGAACTTCAGTGGGCGGTTGTCCAGTGCGGAAGGTAAACGAAAGCCAAATTCCACCAGCGTTTCTTTTCTAGAGCGATCACCTTTAAACATTGCGCCTATTTGCGGCACAGTCACATGGGACTCATCAATGATGAGCAGGCCATCGTGAGGTAAGTAGTCAAAGAGCGTCGGAGGCGGCTCGCCTTCTTTGCGGCCACTAAGATAACGGGAATAGTTTTCGATACCTGAGCAAAACCCAAGCTCATTCATCATCTCAATGTCAAACTGGGTACGCTGGGAAATACGCTGCTCTTCTAGCAATTTATTATTTTCTAGTAAATATTTTTTGCGCCCTTCCAGCTCGACCTTAATCTCTTCGATGGCATCAAGAATTCGATCTCTCGGCGTAACATAGTGGGTTTTGGGATAGATGGTATATCGCGCTAAGTCACGTTGCTTGACCGCCCCAGTAAGCGGGTCGAAGACACTGATACAGTCAATCTCGTCATCAAACATCTCGATACGCACTGCGTCCTGATCCGATTCTGCCGGAAAAATATCAATCACTTCCCCACGGACTCGAAACTGACCTCGCTCAAATGCGACATCATTACGACTGTACTGAAGCTCCGCTAAACGACGCAGGATATCCCTCTGATCCATCATGTCTCCACGACGAATGTGAAGCATCATCTTTAGATAAGACTCAGGATCACCCAAACCATAGATCGCAGAGACTGATGCTACAATGATGGCATCTTTACGCTCTAACAGCGCTTTTGTTGCTGAGAGACGCATCTGCTCAATATGAGCATTGACGGAAGCATCTTTTTCAATAAACGTATCTGTCGTTGGAACGTAAGCCTCTGGCTGGTAATAATCGTAGTAAGAGACAAAGAACTCAACAGCATTGTTAGGGAAAAAGGATTTCATTTCGCCATACAACTGGGCGGCCAACGTTTTATTCGGGGCAAGTAAAATAGCGGGACGTTGCGCCGTCGCAATAACATTAGCTAACGTAAATGTCTTACCCGACCCTGTCACACCCAGCAAAGTTTGGTGAGCTAAACCCGCATCTAGCCCATCTAGCAACTGGCTGATCGCAGTCGGCTGATCACCAGAAGGCTGATAATCAGACACTAAATCAAATACTTTACTCATGACGCATCTCTGTCCTTGGCTGAGGGAAGGCTTCTATTGTGTCTGTATATATATACAGACTCAAGAGCCGATTATAAAATTAATCGCTGTTTTGCTTAAAGTCGTACCTTATGGCTAGATCATTCACTTCAATCCTGATATTATTCTTCGCCCTGCTAGAGATCTCCCTCTTAAAATCCCGAATAAATACTCACAGCTTATTCACATTTTTTGCCATTTTTGCATTCAACCCACAATTACAGCCGAGATTTTCACGTCGGTAATCTAAGTGAATAAATTCTAAAAATCCTTATTTAGTAAGCCATTAGATCCAATGCTCTCTGAGTATCAATTCCATCAAGCTTGCATAAATCTGACTTACTCAAAATTAACACACACACTTATCCACAATTTTGGTGGATAAGTAAATATAGCCCTTGGTGGATAAGGGCTACAGAAAAGTAAAGACTTTTTTCTACATTTTAATTCACTTATTTTGCCGTTTGATAGTTGACACCTGAATAGGTGCTCGCTAACATTCGCAGCACAAAATGCAATTCCCCCTTAGTTCAGTTGGTAGAACGGCGGACTGTTAATCCGTATGTCGCAGGTTCGAGTCCCGCAGGGGGAGCCAAATTCAAGAAGAAAGACGTCCTAGGACGTCTTTCTTTGTATCTAAAGCTAGCTATTTCAAGGGATTGCGTTCTCTTAACGTCTTTTCCTGACTCGTACTGGCTTAGAAGTTTAGGTACACAAATAGGTACATTGTCCGTATGTTCCAATTTACGGTGTACCAATCATGGCAAGAACGACTAAATCTTTAACAGACAAACAAATCTCTAACGCTAAACCACAAAATAAAGAGTACACGCTCTTTGATGGTAACGGTCTTCGTCTACGTGTAAAACCAAACGGTACAAAGACATGGCTATTCAACTATACACGTCTACATAACGGTAAACGCGCCAACATGACGTTTGGTAGCTACCCTAGCCTTTCCCTTAATAATGCCAGAAAGAAGGCTCTAGGCGCTATAGAAACACTGCAAGCAGGCATTGACCCACAAGTCAAACTCAAAAACCAACAAACAATAGAGCAACAGCGCTTACTATCTACATTCGCTGAAGTCACAAACAGTTGGTTAACGGTAAAGAGCGCAACCATCAGTGAAAAAACAAAGGTCAACCTTCAGCGAGCTTTAAATCTTCATCTGCTACCGAAGCTTGGCAACACTCCTATCACTGAGCTTACTGCACCTCTAGTGATAAATACCCTTCAACCACTTCAGGCTAAAGGACACCTAGAAACACTGAAAAAGATCTGCCAACGTGTGAACAAAATTATGAGTTTTGCTCAGAATAAGGGACTTATTGAGTACAACCCTTTAGCCAAAATCAGTTCTGCGTTCTTGAAACCTACCGTCACCAATATGAAATCAATAAGTGCCGACGAACTTCCTGAGTTAATGAGAACCCTAGGACGGGCCAGTATCATGTATACCACTCGATGTATGATTGAATGGCAACTGCATACCATGACCCGACCTATTGAGACAGCGCAAGCTCGTTGGGATGAAATTGATTGGGATGAAAAAAATAAATGGTGGAAGCGAATACATATTCGCTTCCTATAAAGACCCGATGAGGCCGAGTAACAGCCAAACGGCTAACATCGCCCTTAAACGTATGGGCCTTAAAGACCGTTTGGTTTCCCATGGTCTAAGAGCTCTGGCTAGCACTACGCTAAATGAAACTAAACTCTTTCATAATGATGTCATTGAACTAGCACTAGCTCACGTGGACAAAAACCAAATTCGTGGTATTTACAACTGGGCTTTATATCTTAACCAACGTAGAGAAATGTTACGCTGGTGGAGTAACTACATCGAAGAGGCTTCGAAGGGGAACTTTTCCATTTGTGCAACTAGCTAGTCAATAACATTCATCGTGAATTAGGCTGCCAACATCGCTGACAACCTAATTTGTATAGGTATCAGAATTATAACAATATTAACTATTTATGAATTAACTATTTGTGAATGTACTTCTCTTTCTCTGTCATACTCCAAACTCAAAAAAGTAGGCAGAGATACCTATTTCTTAGGTCAGATTGTCGTGTTTCGCTAGCTCCATCCGTCTCATATTTGATCACTAGGTTTCTAAGCTGCCTGTGCGGCAGTGAACAAAAGCGTGATGATTACGTTGGCGTTTCTAATTTTCTAAGCTGCCTATACGGCAGTGAACTCGATCAAATCATCACTCGTACATTCTGGTCGTTTCTAAGCTGCCTATACGGCAGTGAACACGTACTAGATAACTGCCTGAATGACCATCGTTTTCTAAGCTGCCTATACGGCAGTGAACTTACAGACTTAGGCTGACGGACTTTCTTGTTTTTTCTAAGCTGCCTGTGCGGCAGTGAACTAGCGGCTCTCAAGACGCTTACCGATTACACATTTCTAAGCTGCCTGTGCGGCAGTGAACCAGGAACGGTTTGGAGGCGTTCGCACTCTATATTTCTAAGCTGCCTGTGCGGCAGTGAACTTTTAGAACCGTTTAGTATCTTCTCAATCCAATTTCTAAGCTGCCTGTGCGGCAGTGAACAAATTCTTGCGCCATCTCACCACTTCCATTTTTTTCTAAGCTGCCTGTGCGGCAGTGAACAAATACAACATAAATCTTTGCATCATTCTTGATTTCTAAGCTGCCTGTGCGGCAGTGAACAAAACGTTATCGGCGAAATGATGGATGCTACATTTCTAAGCTGCCTGTGCGGCAGTGAACTGGCTTACGCCAGCATTAAAAGCCTTGCAAACTTTCTAAGCTGCCTGTGCGGCAGTGAACTCAAAGCCCGAATCAATCGCCCCACTCTCTTCTTTCTAAGCTGCCTGTGCGGCAGTGAACGACTACTTAAAGACGGATGCTTTGCAGTTAGATTTCTAAGCTGCCTGTGCGGCAGTGAACATTGGGATATTGACTGGTCTAGCATTGACTTGTTTCTAAGCTGCCTGTGCGGCAGTGAACACAAGGCGAGAAAAGGAAATCCGAATTCAATCTTTCTAAGCTGCCTGTGCGGCAGTGAACTACAAGAATACATGGAAGAACATGCGCAAGTTTTTCTAAGCTGCCTGTGCGGCAGTGAACCACAGTAAGTGAGTAATAAAGTGAAAGCTGAATTTCTAAGCTGCCTGTGCGGCAGTGAACGAAGGGCAAGTTTACTCAGCAGGCTCTCAGGCTTTCTAAGCTGCCTGTGCGGCAGTGAACTTAGGTTGCCAATTGGAATGCCTGTTCCGGTTTTTCTAAGCTGCCTGTGCGGCAGTGAACTTGAAGCCGAGTACCCAATTCAAATTAACTCTTTTCTAAGCTGCCTGTGCGGCAGTGAACAAGGTAAGGTTAAATTTAAGGCGTTTAAAAATTTTCTAAGCTGCCTGTGCGGCAGTGAACGGTGGTTGCAATGATGAGAGTAATTCGCCACATTTCTAAGCTGCCTGTGCGGCAGTGAACTTAGTATTGTACTGCGATGCCAAGCAAAAGATTTTCTAAGCTGCCTGTGCGGCAGTGAACGAGTGCTAGATTTGCCGACATCAATCCCTATTTTTCTAAGCTGCCTGTGCGGCAGTGAACTTAAGGATGGAAGGCTAATGCTTGTGCCAGCGTTTCTAAGCTGCCTGTGCGGCAGTGAACGATCGAAAACTCGTTGATAAAGTTGTCTTGGTTTTCTAAGCTGCCTGTGCGGCAGTGAACCACATAGAGGGGCGTTTCCGACTCTTCAAGGTTTTCTAAGCTGCCTGTGCGGCAGTGAACTGCCCGCGCGTCGAACTGGAGCAACGAGCCGTTTTCTAAGCTGCCTGTGCGGCAGTGAACTTTAGATTGGTGTCGTAGTTATCCGGATAAACTTTCTAAGCTGCCTGTGCGGCAGTGAACTTAAACGCCTTAAATTTAACCTTGCCACCAAATTTCTAAGCTGCCTGTGCGGCAGTGAACGCGTCTACGATGGCTCTGATTACGTTTTTGTATTTCTAAGCTGCCTGTGCGGCAGTGAACGAGGCGGACCTACGCGAGGCGGACCTATACGATTTCTAAGCTGCCTGTGCGGCAGTGAACAATAGAATAAACCAATAAAAATAAGCTGCAACAGGCTATTAGGATAAAAATTGTCATTTTACCTTGTTAAAAACCGCCTGCTGCAACCATTTGTATTTAAAGCACATTTTTAAAGAGTAAAAATAAAGGGTAAAACTACCTTTTTTCGTTCAATTTAAAAGTGCGGTACGGTCGCCAATACTGACTGCCCATGCGTTTTGCTGCTCAAACCATAGCAATCAAAGCTCCCATCTTGTGATGTGCTTTGCTGCTGCATCTCAATAAACAGCGGGAACTTGCTGTTTTTATCTGGTGAGCGCTGCTTGGTTTGCTGGCTATGCAAGTAAATAAAGGGCAAAGAGCACAATGCTGTCGGCTTGCTTTGTTGCAAATCCGCTAGACATTCCACCAGCGATTTACCGGATTTTGCTGCCCATAGTTCGGCTTTTTGCTGCATATCCCGCTCTATTCGTTCGGGCGATTTCACCTGCTTGCGTACAAAGCTTACGTAAGTCACATCGTTTGGTACGGGTTTTACCCCTTTGATGTGCACATAGTCTTCTAGCCGAGTTAGCCAGCGGTGGATATCCAACTTTTCCAATGTCGCTTGCTCTTTTGCAAAGAGACGCAACTTACTGCCAAGCGGAAACTGCGCTTGACGATAATCAGGAAAACCGACCGCAACCAAAGATTGGTTACTAGCCACTTTGTGCTCCACCAAAGCAATATGCACCTGTTGAAAGACGTTTTGCCAGAGAAAGCCCAAGGCAATGTCGGCATCTGGCAATAGAGTGATCTCTTGGTAGTAGTTCATGACAACTCCTTATTCACCAAACACACCACCGCGGATCAACATCGCCATGACATAATGTTGCGACTCCAACGATGGTGTTTTCCCTTTTAGTAGCCACGCATCTAACAAGTTATAAAAATCCGTTTTTTCCTTTGGCTGGCGATATGCTGCGCCACGATTCGTGACTGAGCCGTAAGGTTCTACGGCAATCGCGCCTATTTCATCAGCTTGCGGATGCCATGTATCAATGGTTCTTAGGGCATTGCCAATTTTTTGCGAGTGCATTGCTGCCTGACCGTCAAGTTGATATAAAAACTTGCTCTTATCACCTTTACCTGCCCCCATTACTAACTCTTGTGAAGGGAAAACCGTTTGACCTTGCCCTAATTGGCTATAAGCCTCGACTTTGATCAATGCATGACGCTCAATCAAACCTTGCTGAATAATTTGAGCTAACTCGTTCAGTTTTTCACCGCTGTCAAAGTCTCTTAAACTAAACTCGTAGCTATCGAAGCTAAATTGCTTTTCACCCACGCTCACGACAACTTTAACTTGCTCAGCGCCAACGCGATTACGCCATAAAAAGCGCCCATTTGCGATATTGTGGGCATAGCGCTTTGCCAGCTCTTTAAATTCCGTTTCTATTTGGTACTGCTTTACGATCTCACCGAGTGCCGCTTGGTAAGCAGGGTTATTACAGGTAGACGGCACATGTAAACCACTTAATATACGTAGGGTGAAAACTAATTTAAGCGTGTCGCAATTATGAGGTAATGCGGCGACATCAACGGTTTGTAAATTCGCTTTTGATACTTCGGCATCTAATTTTGCAGGGTCATTGGCCGTTGCCGCCTTTAGACGGTTAGAAATCGTGCCTCGAACGGCTTTTTCACCCACGAGAATAGGCAGCCAAGTGGCTTCATTCATATTGCCCGCAAACATTAGTGCATCAGAAGGGAGTAATTTCGCTTCAAAAGCCAATACCGAAGGCGTTGTTAGTTTTACGTCTGCCATAGTTAAATCTCCATATTCTTAAAAATCATCTGGGTTAAACGCCGCTTCGCTATCGATGAAGTCAGGCTCAATGATGGGTTGTATAAAGTTATTTGTGGTCGCAATGTACCAAGGGTGATTGTCCACGTAATGCCATAGTGCAGTTTCGATGCTTTGCAGGCGGTGTACGCTTAGCCACTCCCCCACACTGTATGTTGTTTCAGCAAAAGTCACAGGTACAGTGTTGTCTCGGACGTTGGCCACTTCGCCAGATGCATATAAGGGGGAAATGGCACAATATCCTGTAGCAATTGGTACTAGATAGCCCGGCTTTGGCTTGGCTACATAGCTCCATTGCGCTTTGATAGCTGTCGCCTCTATATCGCGATTTTCTTCAAATTGTTCGGATTCAGTTTGACTGGCACGATAGGTTAACTGAGCAAAATCGCACCATGCATCGAATAAACAAGCATCATCTTGTTCCGCTTTTAATTGCTCATAGTGCTCAGCAAGATAGTCATGGCGATCGATAAGCACAAACCCCGGCATTAAACGGCGCACTGCATAGGCTTGCTTTTCTTCGGTATTTAACAGCTCGCAAGATTCAAAGCCGAGTATTTGCCCACCTGCCAACCTTAAGGTTGGGATCAACTGATTAAGCTGAGCTTTAAGCTCGGCTTCTGTGAGTGTGTCGCCTGCCACTAGCCCTTTGACTTCAACCAATAAAGACACTTGCATGTTCATGCGGCCTTCTTCATTAATCGGGGCCGTTTTACCTTGGTGAGAAAGCGGGTTACGTGTTAGTGCAAAAACAAAATCTCCCCACCCTTTGGGTTGACGAGCATGGACTTGATTTTTGTGACTCACTACCACGACACCACCTAAATGAACATTCAAGATTGACGGTAACTTCCTAGAAAGGGCATGTGCGAAACCTAAAAAGTTGGTGATTGCTGGAAAACCATAGGTAAGCCCTGCAATGGCGTTAGCGTTTTGCACATTGAGCTTTTTGATTAATACATATTGGCTCATTTTATTGACCTCCCCATTTTGGCGTGTGCCGTTCAAACGCTTTTAACTGCTGAAAACACAATTTTTTGAAGTAGTGATGCTCTTTGTCTCCTAGGATATAGACATCTTTGTTTTCTAACTTTCTCAGCAACCAAGTGGCAAAATCGTTGGCAACTTCCTCTAACCATTCACCTTTTTCGCGCTCTGCTTGAAACGCAGGGTGACGATTAAATACATCAAGCCACAAACGATGTGCTTTTTTCATTTTGGCTGAAGGCTCTGTCGACCAGCCTGTTATTTCGGTTTGGTTTTGTAGTAAAGCAGCACGTTCAAACATGGTGTCTAATATGGGCTGTGTGTACCAGAAGTCACGCTTGTAACGGGTTTTAAAGTTACGGTCACTGTCCTTTGAGTTGGCTAAAAATGCTTTAAACTCTTTAATGTGTTGCGCAGTTTGATAACTGAACTCTCGATTAAAAAAGCTAGTGTGTTGCGCTGGTGATGTGATCTGGTCTTGGTACGTAGGCGGCGCACAATTGAGTAAAAAACTTTGCCCATAACGCTCGCTATTTAACTGCGAGATATTTTGTGGCTTTGAGCCTCCAAAATTCTGAATAGCAGTCGCGACAAAACTGACAGAATCTTGTGGGTGATAATGCCCTTTTTTACGCGCTTCTTTTATTGCTTTAGCTTCATCGCCAAAACGGGTTTGAGTAATTGCATTATGCAGTTTATGGGCAAGCGCTGAAGAGGTTAATGGCACTAATAAGTGATATGCCTGTGCATCTTGGTTACCTTGCTTCACTGGGTAATAAAGCTGCTTGGTTAAAGTATGCCCGGCGAGTTTTGCATCGCCCAGCGCTTCGTTAAAGCCCGATTGCCATTCGTTTAACAACCACTCATCTTGGGTAAACGGTTTTAAAGCACTAAGGTGATTCGCTTGTAATTGTGTTACTAAACTTTCGCCTTTTACTTCTATCTTTAACAATTTTGCCACATCAAGAGCAGCCGCATTACCTACCGCATCAATGGTTTTTGTTTTAAGGCAACTTGTTGTTACGTAACTGCTATTCACCTCATACTGTGTCACTAATATGCTGCTAGCTTTAGCATCACTGTGAGTAAATTTTGCAGCGTGAGTTGCCAAACTGATTTGCTTGGCACGTTTTGCTGCATCAGTTAACCAGATAGCAGGTTTAAACGCCTCTTCAATTGGCGTTGCTTGCTCTGCATAATCGGCTTTAGCTTTTGCTATCTCAACCGGATCGTCGCTTTTATCGAGCACTTTGTTTAAGGCTTTTAAAAGTGGCTCGAGCTTAGTTTGCTTGCGTTGCTCGATATAATCGGCAATGGCATCGCTCAAGGTGTTGTCCATTCGTCTTCCTTCGTTGTTATATCCTGATAAATACCCAGTTGTGGGTGCCAACTCCAGGTAATAGATTGTTCATTTTGTTCTGCCCGCAAACTCACTTCGCCGAGTTGTTCACTGGCCCGTTGTAAGGTTGAATTAAGTGCATTAGCGTAATGCTGGTAAGTATCGAGCACACTGTGTGAAAACCACCAATGACACCCTTGTGCTAAAGGGGGGTTATCTTGTGTAAAACGCGTTTCTTTGCTGACGTAACAATACGGTTTTTTGCTGGTATCAAGTTGGCTCCAACATAGCGCCTCATCTTCGACGCGCAAAACAAACGCTTCTTGTGGCTGCGATTGTCTGAATTCCGTTTGGCGAATAAATTCGGCATTCCAGTGGGCATCATGTGGGTGAGTTGAGCGCCACCAAAGGTTGGCTTCTTTGTCGTTGCGGTAAAACTGCTTTTGATAATTATCTCCGCCTATCTTTTCTAACGTAAATCTAAGCGCTCTATGCTCTTGTACCAAAAAGTTCGTCACTTTATTGGCTTGTTTACCAGTGCTGTGGACGTCAAACATAAAATCTCCACCCTTGAAATTAGGCTCAGTGATTCGCGATATCGCCGATATATTTTCAAGCTCCGTATCCAGCAAATGATTAAGATCGTGCTCAGCAAGCGGCAAGGCTTTACTTTCAAAACCGGGTTTACAATAGGCCGTTGATTCACCATTCAGAGCGCGAATATTCTGATTCAGCACATACAAATTATTATCGCTTGGCACTTGTTGGCGGTGGCGTTGAATACGGCCTGCCAGTTGGATCAATGATCGCATTGAGCTTGGCTCAGCTATTGCCCAGTCATAATCGTGGTCACGTCCAACTTCTACTACCGACGTACCCATGACCACAAAAACTAAGTTATTTGCTTTGCTGGCTTTTAATGCCTTGTTAATTTCTGGCTGCTGCCAAAGATCACTCTCATTATGTCGTGACAATATATTATCGAGGCGTGTTTCTTTATAAGAGCGAAGTGCCAAAGGATATTGAGAATGGTACACACAATAATATATTTCATGATCTGGCATGGCTGGCATCGCAAGCAGTGCTTTTGCCATGGTGACCATCGGATTAATGTTTGCCAGTCGCACGACCCCTAGCGACACCTTTTTACCACATGGGCTTTGTGTATGGTGCGCAGCGTGTAGTCGATGCATGTTGGTGTAAATCGTCTGAGCGACTTGTTGATACACGGAACTCGCTTTAGCTGGCTCTAGTTTAATAATCTGGCCTTTCCTCAACACTTTCTGCTGTTTTTGCAGTTTTGCAATGCGTTTATCTACATAGATTTTGTGTTGCTCAAGGTAACTGTCTTTGTCACTGATTTCTTTTGTTATACTCGAAAACTCGTCAATCCATGCGCACACCACAGAGCCATTTTGATTGTCGCCAAACTGCGCTTGATTAAACTGTTGCCTTCCACTTTGATAGGCATCAAATAGATTTTTAATCAATGCTGGTGGCAAGGTAGCCGATGACAGTAGCACTCGAGAGCCAAGCATCCCCGCCCAGTTCACCAACCGGCATAGTGCTGGTAAATCTTCTAAACCAAAGTCATCTGGCTCGTCGAGCACTAAATCGGAGGTTAACAAACGTAGCATAGGTGCGATCTGCTTACCGCCACGCTTACTTTCAGTCGCTGGCATTAAATGATCTATCGTACTGACAACAACAGGAGCACTAACTAGCTGCTCTAGCTTGGGGCTACTACTTAGCCAATGCTTGAGCCGACCATCGTAAATTTGACCTTGGTAGCTAACATAAAGGTCAGCAAATAAGTCATCCGCCGATTCACTCCCAGACCCAACGATTTCTTGTTCTTTGCTTAACTGATGAAGGGTTTTTACCGCTTGAGAGCCAACAAGTACCGCCAATTCATCATCGCCTAATTTTAAAAGATCTCTGTAGGCATCTCCCGTTTGTAAAGTGAGCGTTCTCAATCCCAATGCTACTGAAAATCGGCAACCCTCCCTTTCGTCAGCCAAAGCGTACATGATACGAGCATTTGCAATGGTTTTACCGCAGCCAGTTGACGCCATATTGACTCCAAAAAAACCTCTTTTTTCGGATTCTTTTGCAACCGTTTTAATTTCGCCAAACGCTTTATCTTGCCAACGATACTTTGCTTGTTCGGCACTTTTAGTAAACAACCTGTGTTGCGTAATAGCGGGCAAAGTCATTTTAAGCGCTGGTAAATTTTGAATAAAACGCTGCGTATTAGACGCTACGCCAATGTTGTGTTCATCAAGCTGTTGCTTCGCCGAACTTTTTCCCGAGCTTGCTGTTTTATCTGTGTTTGCAATAGGTTGGTAATTTATGTCACGCCATGCCGTTTTACATTTTTCAATAGGCAATGATGAATAATAGTGGTCTGCCAGCATCAAACTCATTCGCGCAATATGGGAAACAAAGCTTTGGCCTAACCAATCTGAGTTCTTAGCGCTAAAAATCGGATTTTTTAGTGCTCTTATCGCCAGTTTTTGTGCCTTATTTTGCCAAGTACGGCTTAATAAAGGTGTGCCAAATTTAAACAGCCAGTTTTGCGTAACCGCTTCTGCACTGTAAACATTTAGATCAAGGGCATTCGCTGAATTCCAATGGCTGGAAGCGCATGTGTTTAACCATTGATCCATTTGTTCTATTCGTGATTCGCAACGGTGATCTAAGGGCAGTCTGTGGTGTGACACCACTAACCAAGCGACAAGCTTTGCCAAAGGCGATAAATGCTCAAACACACGTTGTTGCTTTTCGTGATCCTTGCACAGGTTTCTGAGCATAGATTGCTCTAACTCTGCCGCTTTTGTAGCAGAAAGCGTTGCCAATTCTGTGAGCCAAGCTTCATCTGCTTTACCTTTGACAAGGGCTTCAAATAACCTCAGTGATACCCATTCATGGCGATACGGTTCACCTTTTTGCTTGGTTTTTCCGGCTAGTTTAGCTTGAAATAAGTTGTTGGCTTTACCGAAGTCATGAAACAAACCTGCTATGCTTGCTGCCAGCAATATGACTTCATTAAGCTGCCACCCTTGTTCCCATTCTTTGTGTTCAAGATTTAGCGCGGTTCTATTGACTGGTACCACACCTTCCAAAGTAAATTTCCGCCTATTACCCACTACCCACAAAAACTGGCTGCGCGAACGGGAGCGGATCCAGTGACAACTAACAGCAGTGCTGCGGCTGGCGGTTTGGCGAAGCATTTTTTTCACCGTGAGTAACCCTTCTTCGGTAATGAGGGTTTGCCAGGTGTTATCGCCAATGCGGTTGGCGAAGGCATCCAGTACACGGCGGGTTTTCTTGAGGGCGTTTTTCTCGCATTGACTGACAAAGGTGACTATCATTTTGTTAATTCCAAATCAACTCAGCAAGCGCTTAATTTCATTGACAACCTTCAACAACATTAAACATGTTAATGTATTCTCTGGCTTCAACATCAACGTCTTTAGCCGAAAAGCTAATATCCCTACATAATTTTTGATAAGGCAATAAATACTGATCAATCTTTTCATTAAAACACCGTACGTTTCAAAGTTCACAAAACATACAATACAGAACCACCAGAAAAAAATCAACCTAATAAGTACTTATATATAAATTTGATTATTTGCCTTTGTTAATCCAGATAGGTACTATCTCTTCACTGCTATGTAGCAGCTTAGAAATAATATGTACTCAGACTCCACTACCATGCAGGTAGCCAGGTGCGGCATTAAGCCGCGCCACTCTTTTCAAGCGCGATGTTTTTCACTGTGTCAAACATGAAGTCGAGCGCTTTGTGTTCGATGAAGGCTTGCAGAATTTGTTGGCGAAACTCTTGTTCGCTGGCGTTCTCTTTGGCGCAAACAAAAGCCCACGGCAGCACAATGGCATCTTTGATTAAGTCCGCGACATCAAATACCAAAGCACCACGGCGGGTTTTGCCATGCATGACGGCAAAACCGTGCGGAATGCCCAGCACCCACAGGCAGCTTGCCGCAAGCCCGTAGGCTAAATAGTTGCCGTGATTGAGAAAATCGTTGGCTTTGTCGGTGCATTTTTTATCCGGCTGATGCTGACGCGTAAAGCCTTCTTTGCCTGTGTTATTGGCGGCGTACTTGTACAGAGCTTTGGTGAGTTGCGCTTCAGTGAGGAGCAGATCGGCTGGTTTACTCGCGGCTTCAGTACGTTGGTGAAAGGTATCAAGGGATTGCTTGATGACTTCATCTTGTAGATTAAATTTCTCATGGGTTAATTCTCGATCGGAGCGCCAAACACGCTGCAAATAATCAATCCGTGCGTTTTGAAATTGTTTGGCGGCGGCCAAGCGCTTTTCATCATCAAACCAGAATGAGAGCCAGCCTTGTAAGTATTCTGTTGGGCGATATTCGCTCTGTGGCGTGAACCATTCCACCTCGCAAGCCATGTGCAATGGCGTACCGCCGCCGCCACAAAATCCGACCAATACGCCAGCCTGTGAGAGCATGCGCATTGCGGCTTGAGTAATGGAGGTGCCGTTGCCGAGCATGAGTACGGTAGTATTGGCAATCGGAATATTGAAGTAGAGGTTTTCTTTGTCGGCTTCGGTCAAATAGAGCACGCGGCCATCTTTTTGCATCACACGGCAATATTCCAAGTAATACATATTGGCGCGCTTTGAGTGTAGGATGACTTTAAGATCGGAGGATGAGAGATCGTCCATAACTTGCTCCATGTTTCACGGTTATGCATACACTTTATGTGATTGTTGCTAAAGCTCAATCCTGCACATTTATTCAGGTAAAGTGACTTTACCTAAGCGTCCCTTGCCCTCGCTTTAACGTTCAAATAACCAGGGTTTGACGTCACGTGGGTTAAGCAAAATCAGTTGTTGGGCTTCTGGCGTGCCTTCGAGATAGTGGGTTTTTACTTGCATCTCTTTGAGTAGGTAATCGACCAATGCAGCGCGCGTGGTTATGCGCAGTTGTCCGTTTTCCATTTGGTAATCGTGGGCGATGACTTCTTTTTGCTCGTCATTTAAACGTGGATCAGGGGCGAAAATTAATACCACCTGCGTATTCCAAACCAGATCATCCTCTTTGGTGTGCTCAGAAGCATCGAGTAACTCAACATCACCGCGGCAGCGGCTTAAGACCAAATCGCGATAGCCCTGCGATTTTTCACAATAACCACGAACATGCCAACGCAAACCAGTTTTAACCAATGTATGGGGGTGGAAAATTCGCCCTTCCCATTCGGGATTGGACAGTGACACATAGCCAAGCTCAAGGCGTTTTTGCTGACGAATCGCTGCCGTTAGCGCTGCAATCACCTGTGGTGCAACATAACGCTGTGGAACGGAGCTGTGCTCACCCAGTACTGCATTGAATGATGACTGAGGTGCATAAAACTGACCCGTGCTGAACCACTGCAAATAATGCTCAAGCGAGTGTTTGGGGGCTTCAAAGAGATATTGCGCGCTAAATTGATAAGGACCAGACACCATCTTCTTTAACCGTTCAGGATGTTGCTCTTGGTAGGCTCGGATATCCTGATAGGCTTGTTGGCGGGTAATCGAAAACTGATCGACCAGATCTTTGTTACGAACATAGCCTTGCCACACGGCAAGCATTTCTAAAAATCGATGCCGTTCTTGAAGAGTGTGTATGGTCAAGCTGTATATACCTATCGTCTAACAATGAGCATAACGTAGCATAATCAATAAGATGTGTTCATGATTATTTCGACATTACACATCGAAAATCACAATAATGGAATGAGGGATATCGAGCAAGGAATGTATTTCAAAGTATAACTTTGAAAACGACTGCAACTTTGCTCCAAAGCCATAATGGAGAATTTTAGAGTGGCACAACTTTTACTGAAGCATTCGAAACTGGATGCACCATTCGTTGAGTTAGAATTGGTCTTAAAAGGAGGTAGAAGGTAAGCTTCGTTCCTTGCCGACTGGCTAAAGCGAATCTAGCCATTATTAAACGTTTCTATATCTTCCCCTATCGTTAGCGGAAAACATGCTTTGCTATTGGTCGAGGTCATGAGGCTAGGTGAAGTATGATATCAATCGGCTGGTCACCAATATTTCTATTGGTGTGCCAATTAAAACTTGACTAAGCTTGGTTACAGGATTAAATCCCTTCTATACAAAGACTTATTGTCGCATTTAATCGCAAATGGATATTGAAATGAATGCAGTCTACCTATTGACCAAGGTCAGTGCCAAACCATCACGTCGGGTGTTAAAGAAAGCGGTTCTTTTTGCTCTGGCATCCAACAAGTCCTTGCGTATCTACGCTGAAGACTACAGGCGCAGTGAGGAGCACACCTTTCTAGACTTTCTCCTTCACTCTGAAGAAAGTTCTGTTCGTTACGATGATTACTTTATGCAGTGGTGTGATTCTGTCTTAGAGCAAATCGAAGAGATTCGAGCAGAGTATGAACTGGCCGCACTCGAAGTAAATTTCGAACTACTTTCGGGCAGTAACTGGGAGAAGCAACTCACTCACCAATGTCAGGGATACAACGATCTGTTTCTTATTGATTACGCCAAAGGCGTACTGGCACCACAGATACTTAGAAAGCTCTCTAGTCAAAGTAACGACATACTACTGCTGACCGAAAAAAAATGGTCACAGAAATTGAAGCTCGCCACCGCTATTGACCCACTTCATCGTGGGGACAAAAACGCCGAAATTGATAAAGCGATTATCAACCGCAGTATAGATATTGGCTCTAGACTCAACGCCAGTACCACCCTCGTCTATTGTCAGTATGTCGCACCTTATCTATATCGTTACTCAAAAGAGATTCTCTCCAACCAAAAGCTAGCGATACAAGAATTTCTCAATCTCAATAAGTTTTATCAGCTTCCTTTGCGACTGATTGAAGCGAACCCAGAAGAAGGTTTGCCTAATGCGGCAAACTCACTCGACGCTTCTATTTTGGCAATGGGGGCGTGTAAACGGACCGCGTTGTCTCGCTATTGGTCTGGTAGCACCGTGGATGTTTTGATAGCCAACCCGCCATGTGATTTATTGCTTATCACCAAGTAGACAACCTAAAGCACGATGGCAAAGCCTACGGATTAACCATAGCGATCATTGCTATCAATACGATTAAAAAACGCCAAAAGAGCATGGTAACTCTTTTGGCGTCAACTCCGTTTAGGCTTTTTTCGACTCTCTAACGATGGTGAGGGCACCATCTAGATGTATATCACGTTGTGGGTAAGCGATTGTTATGTCGTGCTGTTTGAACCTCTTACCAATTTATCCCTCAGAGTCCAGTTAATCACCGTATTTTCAAGCAGTTTACTATTAGGAATCAGCATATGAACCCCATCAACACGTCGAATTCGTGTCGAGCGAGTGTTAATTTGTTCCACTGTTCCTTTTGCCCCTTCAACCTCCAGAAAGTCACCAATACGAATCGGTTTTTCACCTATCAATATCCAACCACTGATAAAGTTGTTAATGATATTCTGCGCACCAAAACCAAATCCAATCGCTATAGCACCGGAAAGAAAGGCAAATGCGGTGATAGGAATGTTCAGCATTGATAACGTGGTAAGGAAAATAACACCAAGTGCGAAAACAAAGAGCACTCGCTCGATTAAGTGCACTATATTTGGGTCCTTACCCGATGATGTTAGTTTTGCACGAACGCCTTTTATGAGTAACTTAGAGACCCATAAACTGACCACAACCCAAGTGGGTACCGCCAGAATAGCCCATAGTGTCACTGGTTGATCGTTAAAGGTAAAAAGTGTCATTTCCAACCAAGAAATTACCCTTTCCAACATACTCATCCCTCTTAGTACATCAACTATTTGTTTTGTCGTTATCTATATCATGAACTCATGATTATCGCTGCGGGGTATTGGTATGCGCCATAACAACTTTTGCTTTGGCGCAATCAAGCACACTGGCCGACAGCTTCTTTATTATCGTTGCGTTTGTCTTTACTAGCTTGGCTGGTGTTAATCTTTTTTACCGAATCAATGGTGACCACTTCTTCTGCGGTAACGTTTTTCGAGTTACCTAGGAATACACCGCCTTTTTGAATCGTAAACTCTCCCGAAGAAACCTCACCTTCTAGGCGACCGTCACCCAGTATCTCAACACTCTTGGTGTACACTTTGCCACGAAAATGGCCATTAACGACCAAACGATCCGCTTTCACTGAACCTTCAACCGAACCAGTTGCGCTGATAGTCACGGTTTGGTCTGTCTCAATACTGCCTGTGACTCGGCCATCTATTTGGATATTACAAGTAAGTTTGAGTTCTCCGCTGATGTCGGCTCCGTCAGCGATGACAGTCTGTGTGAGGTGGCGATTCGATTCTCTATTTTGTTTACTAAATAATCCCATTCTATGTCCTTATTCGATTCAAAAATCGCGGCAAAGTTATTCATATCCCATTGAGTAAATGGCAGTGGGTCAAGGGCGCGTCCTACCATACGGATCTCATAATGGAGATGGTAGCCCGTCGACAGGCCAGTATTTCCAGACAAACCAATCAGGTCGCCTTTTTTAACGTATTCTCCAGGCTTCACTTTGAAAGCTTTTAAATGGGAATACGATGACGTAAAACCAAATGAGTGAATGATGCGCAGAAAGTTACCTGAGCCCTGATTACTCTTGCGTGTCAACTCAACAACACCATCAGCAGGTGCGTAAATTGGCGTACCAATGTTGACGGCATAATCTATACCACGGTGCATAGAACGCGTCTTTTTCACTGGATGAGTACGCGTGCCAAATTTAGACGACAGGTAACCAGTTTTGACTGGCTTGCCGCTGGGAATTAATTGCAATATCTGGTGACGAGCAGCGGTGCTGAGTGCGGCGAGATCCGCGCGCTCACGCAATTCTAACTCTTCATCCGGCAGTGACATCGCTTTCTCTATTCCACTCAGTTTCTGCTCGACATACACCAGCTCTTTCTTGAGCGACTCAGCATCTTGAAGCTGTTGTTTCAATTGTTGCTCTTTAGCAACCAATTGCTGCTCAAGCCGCTGGGTTTTATCTGCCAGCTGCTGCGCTTGATATTGAGAGTCTGCAGCATTAGTTAGTTGTATCACCAGTACAGTGACCAGAGCGCAAAACACCAGCGCAGCGAATAATAGGCTGAGTTTGATGCGACGAATAGTTTGCGGCGATAGGTTTAGGAATTGAGTTCCCGTTACACTAGAGACCGCCACTGTAAAATTACTGGATTTCATAACGTCAAAAATACAAGGGGTTACATTCATTTGTTCTCAAGGCTGGCAATTCTAGCAATCTAATTCCTCTAAATCAGATTGGAAGGGCAAATTCGTTGACTCGATTCCAGTCTTATGAAATCCGCTTAATATCAGATTTAAACTTGTCGCCTATTGGCAAGCATAGCTCCGATACTGTGCCAAGTTTATTGCTATACCGCTTTTCTACGACACTAAATTTTCACCAATTTCAGCTTTATCATTTTAATACGATACGTATAATCCCTGCTCAATTTCTTACATACAAAGTAAAGAGTATCTGCATGTCTAAGCTGTTTTTTAAAGGTCGAATCGAAACTCGACAAAATCACGTACTGTCAGGCTACAACGTTAATCGTGCCATCAAAGCAGGTACTGAAGAAGCACCGATCAATATCGTTGTTCCGACAGAGTTACGCAAACAAGAAATCGAGACCATCACTCAGGAGCATTCGATTGTCGCTAACATCACTGTAGATGAAAGCCAAGAGGAAAATACGATCGAGCTAGACACGCTCCTGAACAAGGCAAAAACAACGGTTTTCGAAAAAAAACCAAACAGAAACGACCCTTGTAGGTGTGGTAGTGGCAAAAAATACAAGAAGTGCTGCGCTTAGATTGCTAATACCGCCCTCACACGGCGGTATAACGCTTATCAACCTCCAACCTGACCTATTTCGCCCTTACACAACGAACTCTCCTTGGTGTTAACGTGTTTTACAATCACAAAGTAGACCAAGAGCCGCAGGTTAGGTACTCTCGATTCAATGCGTTGCTTTAATGTACATAAAATGAATCCCTCTTAAATTGATCATTATATTTTGAGAGCGTTAGTTATAAATTTATCCACTTCTTCGTAAAACTTAGCTGGTTCATTTTGAACCCAGTGATTAGCCCCTTCGAATGAAACATTATTTAATGTAGATATGAATTTTGTAGCGCGTTCACACCCACTTAAACTCTGTGTCCCCCAAAAATAAACTTTTGGTATCGACAAGTTTTCATAAATTTGACCCCAACTAACGACCCCACGCATATCTTGTGTTGCGTGCTGAGCATAAATTTCGCTAGCTGTATTACCTAGGGTGACTGGGTCACAACGCCTAACAGATGACAGATACTTAATACCCGCTCCGTGACTCCAAGACATAGAAAAACGTTGTGAAAAGCCTGCACCTTTCACCCACCTAACAAACTCATCACTGCTCAACTCAGCGTATTGTTCAGCAATAATCTGGGACAAAATTATATTTTCTTCGTGTACCCCACCTTCGGCATTAATAAAACCACGTACAATACCTTTCGTATCATATTTGCAAACCAAGGTAGACGTATCGCCTCCCCAAGAGTGTCCAAGAAGAAAACAATCATGAATCTTTAATTGCTCAAGCGCTTTTAATATGCGCTTTGCTTGAGTTTCCGTAGAGTGAGAGGTAACTGAAGCAGGAGAATAACCGTAACCACATAGATCAAACATTATCAGGTTGTAATTCGGCAGCCAGTCGAAAGCATCCGCAAAACAGAGATGCGATTCTCCTAAACCGTGAATCAACACAAGCGTTTCTTGAGACTCTTTGAGTTCTGTAGACAAACAATAAAGTTGGTCACCATCGATATCTAACCATTTTTCTTCTAACACATTAGCCTCGTACTTCTAACAACTGAGTTGAGATTTATCATAACCAATTCAGCCCGAAACGAAAGATGGAATTGAAGATAAATATAACGAATGACATGGACTCCCCCTCCCCTAATCACTCTGTAAACTCGATTTTTTGCCTTTACGCCAGCAATTTACCCACAAATGATTCAATATCCCGTATAATTTTTACTCAACAATAGAAAACCTTATCTTTCGTTGGTTGTTATTGGACGAGCAAAGCAGGATAATGTCGGGATCGGAATTTCAACACTATATAATTATGACCGAATATCTTTTGTTGTTGGTTGGCACTGTGCTGGTCAACAACTTTGTACTGGTGAAGTTTCTGGGTTTATGTCCATTCATGGGCGTGTCGAAAAAGCTAGAAACAGCAATTGGAATGGGGTTAGCGACTACGTTCGTTTTAACCTTAGCGTCAGTGTGTGCGTATCTCGTGGAGAGCTACATCCTTGATCCGCTCAATCTTCAATACCTAAGAACCATGAGTTTCATTCTGGTTATTGCAGTCGTTGTGCAGTTCACAGAGATGGTGGTGCACAAAACCAGCCCAACACTTTATCGCCTGCTTGGTATCTTTTTACCCCTAATCACCACCAACTGTGCAGTGTTAGGTGTCGCTCTGTTAAACATCAATGAAAACCACAACTTTATTGAATCGATCATTTACGGCTTTGGTGCTGCGGTTGGTTTCTCACTGGTTCTGATTTTGTTTGCCTCTATGCGTGAGCGAATTGCAGCGGCCGATGTACCTATGCCTTTCAAAGGTGCCTCGATCGCAATGATTACCGCAGGACTGATGTCGCTTGCCTTCATGGGCTTTACAGGTTTGGTGAAGTTGTAATGAGCTCAATATTAATCGCGATTATAGCCATTGCTGTGCTGGCGGCGGTATTTGGTGCCGTGCTTGGTTTTGCTTCGATTCGCTTCAAAGTAGAAGCCGATCCTATTGTCGATCAAATCGATAGCATTCTCCCTCAAACCCAGTGTGGTCAGTGTGGTTACCCTGGCTGTCGCCCTTACGCGGAAGCCATCGCCAATGGTGATGACATCAACAAATGTCCTCCAGGCGGCCAAGCGACAATAGAAAAACTGGCTGATTTAATGGGGGTGGAAGCGACAGACTCTGCTCATGACCTTGAGAATGCGGTAAAAACCGTCGCCTTTATCCATGAAGATATGTGTATCGGCTGTACTAAGTGTATTCAGGCGTGCCCTGTTGACGCGATTGTCGGCGGCACAAAAGCGCTGCACACAGTCATTAAGGATGAATGCACTGGCTGTGACCTTTGTGTCGCACCGTGCCCAACTGACTGTATTGAAATGATCCCTGTAGAAACGACTACAGCGAGCTGGAAGTGGCAGATGGACGCCATTCCTGTTGTTGATATTACCGATTCTGCGCCAGCGCAGAAAAGTGTGAATTAAGGACTGGCATGTTGTCACTAATCGAAAAAATAAAATCAGGTGCACTTTGGAGCTTCCCTGGTGGTGTGCACCCAGCGGAAAACAAAGCTCAATCGGTCTCGCTGCCGCTGAGTCGCGCATCTGTTCCGGCACAAATTATCCTGCCTATCAAACAGCATATCGGTAAGCCGGGCAACCTTGCAGTTGAGGTTGGAGCTAAGGTTCTCAAAGGGCAGCCACTCACCAAGTATGACTCCAGCTTTATGTTACCTGTTCACGCGCCAACCTCAGGTACTGTGGTGGCGATTGAACCACGAACCACCGCGCATCCGTCGGGTTTAAGCGAAGTTTGTATCGTTATCGAACCGGACTTCACAGACCAATGGCAAGAACGCGAGGCTTGGCCTGATTTCGCTCAGCGAACGCCAGATGAACTGATTGAAAAGATCCGTCAGGCGGGTGTTTCCGGCATGGGTGGCGCAGGTTTCCCAACGGCTAAGAAAATTCAATCTGGACTTGCTCGTACTGAAATCTTAATCATCAATGCCGCTGAATGTGAACCTTACATTACCGCCGATGATGTACTGATGCGTGAGCATGCAGATGAAATCATCAAAGGCATTGAAATTGTTGAACATATTCTAAAGCCAAAACTGACCGTGATCGGGATTGAGGATAATAAACCTCAAGCGGTTGAGGCCCTTCAGCAAGCCGCCGAAGATAAAGATATTGTCATCCGTGTTATTCCGACCAAATACCCTTCTGGTGGTGAGAAACAGTTAATCAAGATTCTGACCAATAAAGAAGTTCCTAATGGTGGTATCCCAGCAGATATCGGTATCTTGGTACAAAACGTAGGTTCACTTCAGGCTATCAAACGAGCCATTTGTGATGGTGAAGCATTGGTTGAGCGTGTAGTGACGTTAACTGGTGATACCTTCAAGCAGCCTAGAAACGTCTGGGCTTTGATTGGAACGCCAGTTCAGGCTTTGTTAGATGAATTTGGCTACAAAGCTGATAAGAAGCTGCCACGCTTGATCATGGGTGGACCGATGATGGGCTTTACCTTGCCTCATGCACAGGTTCCTATCACTAAGACATCGAACTGTATTCTGGCACCAACGCGCAAAGAAATTTCGCCAAATCAATATGAGATGGCGTGTATTCGTTGTGGTCAGTGTGCGGAAGCTTGTCCTGCCTCACTTCTTCCTCAGCAATTGGTCTGGCACGCCAAGGCGGAAGAGTACGACAAGTGTGAAGAGCAAAATATTAAGGATTGTATTGAATGTGGTGCTTGTGCTTTTGTCTGCCCAAGTGAAATACCTCTGGTTCAATATTACCGCCAAGCTAAAGCCGAAATTCGTACTCGCAAAGAAGAATCTGAAGCGGCCGAACGCGCCAGAATTCGCTTTGAAGAGAAGAAGGCTCGTCTTGAAAGAGACAAAGCTCAACGTGAAAATCGCTTCAAGAAAGCGGCTGAAGATCGTCGTAAAGAGATGAAAAACAGCGGCGAAGATGATGCCATTGCGGCGGCCATTGCTCGCGTAAAAGCTCAGAAATCTGCTGACGCTGAAGAAGGTCAAGCGGTCAAACCTGCTGTTGCCGCTGCCATTGCCAAAGCGAAAGCTAAGCAAGCTGCCGCCCAACAACAAGGTAAATCTGAGCCAGACAACAGCGAAATGGCAAAACTGCGTGAAGAGCGTAAACGTCAAGCCCGCGAACGCAAAGCCGAGAAATCGCAACACGTCGAGGGCGCATCAGAAGATAAAAAGGATGCCGTTGCGGCCGCTATCGCTCGTGCTAAAGCACGTAAGGCGCAGCAAGACAGTGGCGAAGCTGACAAACCTGCACAAGATGAATCTGCTGATGCTGGCGATGCGAAGAAAGCCGCCGTTGCGGCCGCTATCGCTCGTGCTAAAGCACGTAAGGCGCAGCAAGACAATGGCGAAGCTGACAAACCTGCGCAAGATGAATCTGCTGATGCTGGCGATGCGAAGAAAGCCGCTGTTGCGGCCGCTATCGCTCGTGCTAAAGCACGTAAGGCGCAGCAAGACAGTG
>NZ_JBNJOH010000029.1:0-53668 GCF_050113735.1 Vibrio sp. TRT 2004
GTTATCGCCACGGCAGACTCAAATCACTATGCTAGATATCGCTAAGATGGCCGAAAATGATTCCTATGCATTAGTGGACGGTTTGACCGATGCTTCAATCGCTGAACCCGGTATGGAGGTTTATATCCCTAACCTATTCGCTCAACTGCAAGCACTCAGTAAAGAAAGTTTGCATGATAATTATCAAGGCACGATCAATTACCTCTCAAATACCATCGAAGATATACAACAACGCTCCTTGAAGGCTAAGTACAAGTTAGCCGAAACGTTAGGCAAACCCTACTCGCCCACTAATCAAGCTTATCTTGCCCGCTTAAGACAAGAGATATCGATCTGCGAACAATTAGTGCACAATCATCATCAGGTCAGACACGAATTAACCGCGACTCTAAACAACCCTGAGAGGTACTCGCTCAGTTTACTGCTGATGTCTAATCAATCCTTACCTGATGAAATTAAGGAACAATTAAAATGACGCTATCGACTAAACAAACAAGGTTGGGGATAAACCTCACGCTGCTTGTATTTCTTGTTGGTATAGGTTGTAGTCTTTACTCAGCACAGAATTCAAATCCGCAAGAGTCGATTCGAGTAGCAGGTTCAAAGCCAACCGATGCAACTGTAAAGGTGTGGGCAAACTATTGGGTATATGGTGATGACTGTGAATCCTACTCTTATGATATGTTTGGCCAAAAAGCCCATCGAGGAGGAAAGATCACTACATTCTTTACTCCGAGTAATGATGTAAGTGATGACCGTTATCAGTTCACCGTGCCATACTCAACTTACACAAGCAGTAAAAATTGCGTGGTTGAATTGCGAGATATCAAGGTCGAAGCCTATAACGCATTTGATACGGTAGGTTTTGCCCAATTACGCATTTATCAATCAGGCACCGATTATAACAATAAACCGTTAGAGTTAACTTCACAGGTTGAAGCTAGAGATTGTCACGCATGATATTATGAAGATTTAAAAGAGTGGTCATCTGGCTTAGCGTGCAGTTTTTATACAAATGGAGAAATAAGGGATAAAAAATCGGATTTAGTCGTTTTCAATGCATACAGTGTCTACTTTGATTTCTCTCAGTTTAATAGCGATACGGTGATTCACTACGATATTTTAGCTGGAGAGAATTATCGTACTGCGCCATTAGATCCAGAGACTGGCAAGTGACTCGGTTAACTAAGCGACAATTCACAGAGAGGAGTGTCGCATTGGTTCTGGTTTCAGTGAGCGCACTTTCTGGGTTGTACTCGATACTGAACACTACCGAGCAAGAATCGATTCTGGTTACGGGCTTAAAACCAACCGATGCAACCGTAAAAGTGTGGGCAAACTATTGGGTAGATGGTGATGACTGTGAATCCTACTCTTATGATATGTTTGGCCAAAAAGCCCATCGAGAGTTAGATAGTTTTAAATCTAACTTCTCCAAAACATCAGTAATAGGTCTGTCGCGATACAAACCAATATCGACTGGCAGCCAAACGACCAACTCAGCTGGTCGCTTTCGTCTTCTCATGCTGGCTTTATTCGTTTCATCAAGCGCTTGATTTATCTATTCCAATGGAAGCTCTTTTTGGAAAAGCGTAAGTGAATCAGGAGAAGCAAAGTCATCAACATCAATAAGCCAGTGAGCCAACATAAAGATACCCTCAAACATGAAATGCTTGAGGGTATTTTCAATCAACCACAGGATCGTTCAACTGATCATTTGCTTAACTGATAGGAATTAACCTTTAGGTCGCCTTTCACAGTTAATTCCGCTTAAAGGTTACTTAGAGTGTAAGCCTTTTTTCTCCAGCGCTTTGTAAATTAGCGACTGTTGAATTAGCGTTACTACGTTCGATACTAGCCAGTAAAGAACCAAACCTGATGGGAAGAACAGGAAGAAGAAAGTAAACATAACCGGCATAAAGGTCATGACCTTCTGCTGCATAGGGTCCGTTATCGTTGTCGGGCTCATCTTCTGAATCATGAACATAGATGCACCCATCAGTAGCGGCAAGATGTAGTACGGGTCTTGGGCTGAAAGGTCTGTGATCCAACCAAAGAATGGTGAATGACGTAGCTCTACAGATTCCATTAGCGCCCAGTACAGTGCAATGAAGATTGGCATTTGTAGAATAAGAGGTAAACAGCCACCAAGTGGGTTCACTTTCTCTTTCTTATACAGTTCCATCATCTCTTGGCTCATACGCTGACGGTCATCACCAATGCGTTCACGCATTGCTTGCAGCTTAGGCTGAAGCATACGCATTTTCGCCATAGACGTGTATTGTGCTTTAGTTAGTGGATACATCGCACCACGAACAATAAACGTCAAACAGATGATTGCCACACCCCAGTTGCCGACAAAGCTTTGAATGAATGAAAGCAGTGTGTGCAGTGGTTTAGCGATAAACCATAACCAGCCGTAGTCAACAACAAGGTCTAGGTTTGGTGCAACTTCAGCCATCTGGTCTTGAAGTTTAGGACCAACCCAAAGTGTTGCTTTAAGGTTAGCACTGTCACCATCTGCAATCGTTTTGTTCGGCATGCGCACACCGATGTCACCAAGGTTACCAATAACACGAGTGTAAAGGTTTGTGTCTGGTTCGTTGCGAGGGATCCATGCTGAGGCAAAGTAGTGTTGAATCATGGCTGCCCAACCTTGGCCGTCAACTAGGTTGAGAGACAGGTTGCGATCTTGCATGTCTTCGAAGCTGTACTTCTTGTAACGAGTATCTTCTGTTGAGTACGCACCACCACGGTATGTTGGCATTGTGATGCTGCCACCAGCGTCAAGTAGATTTTGACGTAGGTGAGCGTACATACCGAATGTCGCATTGTTGCCTGACTTGTTGACGATATCGTATTCAACGTCAACAGCGTAGCTGCCACGTTTAACAATGAATGTCTTCGTGTACTCAAGGCCATTGGCAGTAAATGTCATTGGAACGCGTAGTTCGTCCTGGCCATCAGTTAGAGCGAAGCTATCACCGTTTACTGCATATAGAGGGCGGTTAGTGCTGCTAAGGTCGATACCTTGAGGACCAACTAGACCACTCTGAGCAATGAACTGGTGTCCTGGCTCGTTTTTAAGCAGTACGAATGGATCCGATGAATCCAACTCGTTTGAGTATTGGTTAAGGTCTGCCTGAATAACATCACCACCAACCGTATCAATCGACAGAGTCAATACATCAGTTGTCACGGTAATCATTTTAGCAGAAGCTTGCTGCGCTGGAGCTGGATCTAGCTCGTCCGCAAAAGATGGTGCAGGTAGAGTACTGCTTGATTGAGCCTGCTCAACCGGCTGAGGCGTTGGATTCTTTGCAACTTGCCATTGCTGGAACAATAAGAAAGAAACCAGTGCTAGCGCGATTAACAGGATATTACGTTGAGAATCCATCGTTATTTATCTCTGTCTTGTTTTTGGACTGGTGGAACGGGGTCATACCCCCCTTCATTCAAAGGATGGCATTTTAATAGACGTTTGCTTGATAACCAACACCCTTTTACAAAACCGTGAGCTTTCAACGCTTCAATGGCATAAGTAGAACAGGTTGGAGTAAAACGACAACGCGGTCCAATAAGCGGACTAATTAGGCCTTGATAGAGACGGACAAATCCGATCGCTAACCACGTGAAGGGCGAGACAGACGCTGCCATAACTTATCAAATAGTTTGAATATTTCTTCATTGCTCAAATCTTGCGCGCTTTTCTTGGCAATAACAACAAAATCTTTGTTAGCAAGTTGATGTTGATTGTTACGAAAGCTTTCACGAGCAAGGCGCTTAAAACGGTTACGACCTACTGCGGTTTTGATCTGTTTCTTGGGAACGGCTAAACCTAGTCGAGGATGAGATAGGCTATTTTTACGAGCAATGATGGTGAAATGAGGTGAGCCAGCTCGATGAGCTTGCTGAAAGACATTTTGATAATGCTCGGGAGTTAACAAACGTAACTCCCGATTGAACGTGTACGTATTCAAAATAAACTAATGATTATTTTGATAGGCGCGCACGGCCTTTAGCACGACGTGCATTAATTACTTTACGACCGTTCTTAGTTGCCATGCGAGCACGGAAACCGTGAGTACGCTTGCGCTTTAGAACTGTAGGTTGAAAAGTGCGTTTCATGATAATTACCTTTACTGATCAGTAGTTTTAGGTCAATGTTAACCCGGCGTGGGCGCTTAACGTCTTCTTTATATATAAAGAGGACTAACCGACGCCTCTCAACAAAGAGGCGGAATTGTAATCACAGTCACACAAAGTGTCAATCTCTGTGCGAGTGCTAAATTCCGGCCGAGCGATTATACGTAGTGTGAGCAAAATCTCAAGGATCGATCGATCCTTGTTGATGATCTTTACTCAGCGCCTACCTGTCGTAGGAACTTTTGCAAACGAGGATCTTGTGGATTAGTGAAAATATCCTGTGGAGAACCTTGCTCAACAATTGTTCCTTCCGCCATAAAGATCACTCTATCAGCGACCTCTCTAGCAAATTGCATTTCGTGTGTAACCACCAGCATAGTCTGGTGTTTTGTCGCTAAGTCCTTCATTAAATTAAGAACTTCGCCAACCCATTCGGGATCAAGTGCTGATGTTGGTTCATCAAATAGCAGCAGCTCTGGTTGAAGTGCCATAGCTCGGCCAATACCCACACGCTGTTGTTGGCCCCCTGAAAGCGCAGCTGGATAACTATCGCCTTTATCGCCTAGGCCGATATCATCGAGAATCTGCTGAGCGCGCTGTAGTGCATCACTCTTCTTCCAACCGCGCACGGTAACTAAGCCTTCAGCAATGTTCTGTCTCGCTGTCATATGCGCGAATAGGGCATAGTTTTGGAATACGAAGCCTGTTTTACGTCGTAGAGCCAATACTTCTGATTTAGAGTGTTTTTCAGCGTTGACGCTGACGTCATCGATGGTAATGATGCCTTTGTCCGCATTCTCTAAAAAGTTTACAGTGCGCAAGAGAGTCGATTTTCCTGTGCCACTCGAGCCGATAATGACAATGATCTCACCCCGGTTGATCTCAATATCAATGCCTTTTAATACTTGTGTATCACCAAAGCTTTTATGGATGTTCTCTAATTTGATCATCTTACGTATGCCTTATTCAGTTTAGCTTCAGCCCAGATTTGAATACGAGTCAGGATAACCACGACACCCCAGTAGATTAGCGCTACCGCCAAGAAGGCTTCAAAAAATCGGAAACTCGATGAGGCTTCCATTTGCGCCTTAGCCATGATTTCAGCCACACCTAAGGTAAAAGCAAGCGAGGTTGATTTAATCATATCGATGAAGTAGTTCATTAGTGATGGTAGTGCTACGCGTGTCGCTTGCGGTAGGATGATACGGCGCATCGCTTGAGTCGTCGTCATGCCGACTGACAAGCTAGCTTCCATCTGACTGCGATCGATACCAATGATGGCTGCTCGAATGCTTTCGGCCATATATGCAGCGAAGTGTAAAGTTAAGCCGATGACCGCTGCACTAAATGCATCTAACCCAACTAACCATGGGAAGACTTGAGGTAATCCGTAGTAGAGCAGAAACAACTGCACCAATAGAGGCGTACCGCGGAAGAAGCTAATATAAAGCTGGCTCAGTTGATCGAGAACCGGGATGCGAAACACGCGAATATTGGCCAGAATCACGGCAAGGAACAGTGAAAATACCAGTCCCCATGTCGCCATTTCCATGGTTGTGCCTAAATACTTAAGCAGTATCGGCATCAGATCCAGCATGTAATTAAAATCGAATCCCATAAACGTGTCCCATTGATTAAATAAATGACGGCATTAGAAAAGCAAAACCCACTGCAAATGAAGGGAGGCAGTGGGTTAAGGTGTCCTATCTCAGATGAGATAGAGAGTATACAGGCTTACTGAGTAATGTCAGCGCCGAACCATTTTTGAGAGATTTTCTCTAGAGTACCGTCAGCACGCATTGCTGCAAGCGCTTGGTTTACTTCAGCTTGAAGCTTTTCACCCTTTTCGTTATTAACGAATGGCCAAGCGTTTTGAATGGTTTCGAATGGTTGGCCAGCAAGTTCTAGCGGCAGGCCTGTTTTCTTGATCAGTTCAAGTGCTGACAAGCGATCCATGATAAACGCATCAGCGCGACCTAAAGCAACATCGTGTTCGATACCTGTATCGTAAGTTTTGATGTTGATCTTGCCATCTTTATCGTAAGCACGCAGCAATTGCTCAAAGTTTGAACCAAGATTTACTGCTACTGTTTTACCCGCAAGGTCTTCGATGCCCTTAATGCTATCGTTACCTTTGCGAATGGTGATTTGAGCACCGTCTACCACGTATGGGTCAGCAAAAAGGTATTTTGCTTTACGTGCATCAGTCATAGTGATTTGGTTAGAGATAGTATCAATGCGCCCCGTCTCTAGCAGACCAAATAGACCAGAAAAGTTAGCTGTCACATATTCTACGTTGTAGTCGTTGCGTTTGCCGATTTCATCCCATAGATCGACTTCAAAGCCTTGTAACTTATCTTGCTGAACAAAGGTAAACGGGAAGTAACGACCCGACATGCCAACTTTTACTTCAGTAGCAGCTTGTACAGTAGCCGCAGAAAGCGCGATAGCTGCAACGGCAGCCTTAATCCAGTTTTTCATTTTACAACTCCACATGATTATGGGGATAAATACTACTGTCAGTTTAGATGAATAGATAAATAACCAAGAGAAATAAACTAGAAACTAGAGTAATAAGCTGTCTGTTTTTCCATCAGTGGTGGAAATTATTGGTGAATAAAGACACAAATCCGCATGAAATCAAGCGAAGAGAAAACGCTTAATTCACAGACTTATCACCAACCCAAAGATCAAGCCAATATTGGAGATATGTGGATCAATGTGTGAGTAAAAATGGGGCAGGTTGTGAGGATCCATCGAATAATGTCGAAAATATTGTGAATAACTTGGATCTTATTCACTGGATCGTCGATCATTTGCTGGCGATCTTGGTTATCAACAGGTAAAATTGCCAATCTTTTCAGATCAATTACTTCGAGTGGGGGCACCGTGTCATCTTCGCTTTGGTTGCAATGTTTGCAACAGCTTCAAGAAGAGCTACCAGCAACTGAATTCAGCATGTGGGTTCGTCCGTTACAAGCGGAGCTCAATGACAATACGCTCACTTTATTTGCCCCAAACCGTTTCGTATTGGACTGGGTACGTGACAAATATCTAAACAACATTAATCGTCTGTTGCAGGAATACTGTGGTAACGACGTACCAAGCCTACGTTTTGAGGTAGGTAGCCGTCGTGTGGCAGCGCCGACCCCTGCACCGAAACGTACACCTGCGGATGTGGCGGCCGAATCCTCTGCTCCTGCGCAACTTCAAGCACGTAAACCTGTTCATAAAACTTGGGATGATGACGCTCAAGCGATTGCTGACATCAACCATCGCTCAAACGTTAACCCAAAACATAAGTTCACCAACTTTGTTGAAGGTAAATCGAACCAGTTAGGTTTAGCGGCGGCGCGTCAGGTGTCTGATAATCCTGGCTCAGCGTACAATCCGCTATTTTTATATGGTGGTACAGGTTTAGGTAAAACACACTTATTGCATGCGGTAGGCAACGCGATTGTTGATAACAAGCCCAATGCAAAAGTCGTTTACATGCACTCTGAGCGTTTTGTTCAAGATATGGTTAAGGCGCTCCAAAATAACGCGATTGAAGAGTTCAAGCGCTATTACCGCAGTGTCGATGCACTTCTTATCGATGACATTCAGTTCTTTGCCAATAAAGAGCGCTCACAAGAAGAATTTTTCCATACCTTCAATGCCTTACTGGAAGGTAACCAACAGATCATTTTGACATCTGACCGCTATCCGAAAGAGATCAGTGGTGTAGAAGACCGTCTTAAATCGCGTTTTGGTTGGGGTCTAACGGTTGCGATCGAACCACCTGAGCTAGAAACTCGCGTCGCGATCTTGATGAAAAAAGCGGAAGATCACCAGATTCACCTCGCTGACGAGGTTGCTTTCTTTATTGCTAAGCGTTTACGTTCTAATGTTCGTGAGCTGGAAGGGGCATTGAATCGCGTTATTGCAAACGCCAACTTTACCGGTCGTCCAATTACTATCGACTTTGTTCGTGAAGCGCTTAGAGATTTGCTAGCGTTACAAGAGAAGTTAGTTACCATTGATAATATTCAAAAAACGGTAGCTGAATACTACAAGATTAAAGTCGCGGATCTGTTATCTAAGCGCCGTTCTCGTTCTGTTGCGCGCCCGCGCCAACTTGCTATGGCTCTGGCGAAAGAGCTGACTAACCACAGTTTGCCAGAAATTGGTGATGCATTTGGCGGTCGTGATCATACGACTGTACTTCATGCATGTCGTAAGATTGAGCAACTGCGTGAAGAGAGCCACGATATTAAAGAAGATTACTCGAATTTGATTCGTACCCTTTCTTCTTAATTCGCAGTATCCTTAGCAACGAAATAACCAACGAATTCGGATAAGAGCATCCTATGAAATTTTCCATTGAGCGTAGCCACCTGCTTAAACCTCTTCAACAAGTCTCAGGTGCGTTAGGTGGTCGACCAACATTGCCAATTTTGGGCAACCTACTGTTAAAGGTAGAAGATAACGTGCTATCGATGACGGCGACGGATCTTGAAGTTGAGCTGATTAGCCGTGTGACATTGGAAGGTGAATTCGAAGCTGGCAGCATTACCGTTCCTTCTCGTAAGTTCCTCGATATCTGCCGTGGTCTTCCTGATGACTCGGTGATTACTTTTGTGTTGGAAGGTGATCGCGTTCAGGTTCGTTCTGGGCGTAGCCGTTTTTCGCTATCCACACTTCCTGCGAATGATTTTCCAAATATTGAAGATTGGCAAAGTGAAGTTGAGGTATCACTGACTCAAGCTGAGTTGCGTGGTTTAGTGGAAAAAACGCAGTTTTCTATGGCAAACCAAGATGTGCGTTACTACCTCAATGGTATGTTGTTTGAAATCGATGGTACCACCTTACGCAGTGTTGCGACGGATGGCCATCGTATGGCGGTATCACAAGTTCAGCTAAGTGCTGATTTTGCACAAAAACAGATTATAGTACCGCGTAAAGGTGTACTGGAGCTGGTTAAATTACTCGATGCACCAGAGCAGCCTGTTGTTTTGCAGATCGGTAGCTCTAATGTTCGTGCAGAGGTGAATAACTACGTATTTACTTCGAAGCTCGTTGATGGTCGTTTCCCTGATTACCGACGCGTAATGCCACAGAGTACGACCAAAACACTTGAAGCAGGTTGCGATGAGCTACGTCAAGCTTTCTCTCGTGCTGCTATTCTATCGAACGAAAAATTCCGTGGTGTTCGAGTGAATCTTGCTGATGCGGAAATGCGTATTACCGCGAACAACCCAGAACAAGAAGAAGCTGAAGAGATGTTAGATGTCAGTTTTGAAGGTGAACCTATCGAGATTGGTTTTAACGTGAGCTACGTTCTCGATGTGCTTAATACAATTCGTTGTGAGAAAGTACGAGTGTCAATGTCGGATGCCAACGCCAGTGCGTTGATTGAAAATGCCGATGATGACAGTGCGATGTACGTGGTAATGCCAATTCGACTCTAGCATGCCGCTTTCACGTCTTATTATTCAGCAATTTCGAAACATTAAAGCCTGTGATATTGAACTATCAGCAGGCTTTAACTTTCTTATTGGGCCCAATGGAAGTGGCAAAACTAGCATTCTTGAGGCCATCTACCTGCTTGGGCATGGTCGCTCTTTTAAGAGTTCTCTGACAGGCAGAGTGATTCAAAATGACTGCAATGAGCTGTTTGTTCATGGGCGTTTTTTGAACTCGGATCAATTTGAGCTACCAATTGGCATTAATAAGCAGCGTGACGGCTCAACAGAGGTTAAAATAGGCGGTCAGTCTGGACAAAAGTTGGCACAACTGGCACAAGTATTACCTCTGCAGTTGATCCACCCTGAAGGGTTTGATTTGCTGACCGATGGCCCTAAACATCGCCGTGCATTTATTGACTGGGGTGTGTTTCATACCGAGTCTGCATTTTATGATGCATGGGGTCGTTTCAAGCGTCTCAACAAGCAAAGAAATGCGTTATTAAAAACAGCAACCAGTTATCGAGAGCTGAGTTACTGGGATCAAGAAATGGCTCGTTTGGCTGAGAATATTAGCCAGTGGCGTGCGACATATGTCGAGCAAATGAGGGTAAAGGCTGAAGAAATTTGTCAGACATTCTTACCCGAATTTGAGATTCAACTGAAGTATTATCGTGGATGGGATAAAGAGACGCCATACCAAGATATACTGGAAAAAAATTTCGAGCGTGATCAAGCATTAGGGTACACATTTAGTGGTCCTAATAAAGCGGATTTACGCATCAAAGTGAATGGCACACCTGTTGAGGATGTACTGTCACGTGGTCAGTTAAAGTTAATGGTTTGTGCATTGCGTGTGGCTCAGGGACAACATCTTACTGAAATGACTGGCAAGCAATGTATCTACTTAATTGATGACTTTGCATCTGAATTAGATAGCCAACGTCGTAAGCGCCTAGCGGATTGCTTGAAAGCGACGGGGGCTCAAGTTTTTGTAAGCTCTATTACTGACAGTCAAATTGCAGATATGCAAGACGAAAATGGCAGGATGTTCCATGTGGAACATGGCACAATAGAGCAAAATAAATAGCGGAAGAAAACTCATGTCTGAAAATTACGATTCATCGAGTATTAAGGTACTAAAGGGTCTGGATGCGGTTCGTAAGCGTCCTGGTATGTACATCGGCGACACGGATGATGGCACCGGTCTGCACCACATGGTTTTCGAGGTGGTGGATAACTCAATTGATGAAGCGTTAGCAGGTCACTGTAAAGACATCATTGTGACAATTCATGAGGATAACTCAGTTTCTGTAAGCGATGATGGTCGTGGTATTCCGACAGAATTGCACCCAGAAGAGAAAGTCTCTGCGGCTGAAGTTATCATGACAGTACTTCATGCTGGTGGTAAGTTCGATGATAACTCGTACAAAGTTTCGGGTGGTCTACACGGTGTAGGTGTTTCAGTAGTAAACGCCTTGTCTGAAAAAGTAACGCTAACGATTCATCGTGGCGGTCATATCCATACGCAAACCTATCGTCATGGTGAGCCTGAAGCGCCACTAGCAGTGATTGGTGATTCAGATAAAACGGGTACGAAGATCCGTTTCTGGCCGAGTGCAGAGACTTTTACTAACACGGAATTCCACTACGATATTCTCGCTAAGCGTCTACGTGAACTGTCTTTCCTAAACTCAGGTGTCTCGATTAAATTGATCGACGAGCGAGAAGAAGATAAGAGTGACCACTTCATGTTTGAAGGTGGTATCCAAGCATTCGTTGAGCATCTTAACACCAACAAAACCCCAATCATTGACAAGATCTTCCACTTCGACTTCGAACGTGAAGATGGCATTGCTGTTGAAGTTGCGATGCAGTGGAACGATGGTTTCCAAGAGAATATCTACTGTTTCACCAATAACATTCCTCAGCGTGATGGTGGTACGCACTTGGCCGGCTTCCGTGCGGCATTGACTCGTACCCTGAACACTTTCATGGACAAAGAAGGCTTCTCTAAGAAGGCAAAAACAGCGACATCGGGAGATGATGCTCGTGAAGGTCTAACCGCTGTTGTATCTGTTAAAGTTCCAGATCCGAAATTCTCTAGCCAAACTAAAGACAAACTGGTCTCTTCTGAAGTGAAGTCTGCGGTAGAGTCTGCAATGGGTGAAAAACTGTCTGAGTTCCTAGTAGAGAACCCAACAGAAGCGAAGATGGTTTGTTCTAAAATTATCGATGCGGCACGTGCTCGTGAAGCGGCGCGTAAAGCTCGTGAAATGACTCGTCGTAAAGGTGCGTTAGACCTAGCGGGTCTACCTGGTAAACTGGCAGACTGTCAGGAAAAAGATCCAGCGCTGTCTGAACTCTACATAGTGGAGGGTGACTCGGCAGGCGGCTCCGCAAAACAAGGCCGTAACCGTAAGAATCAGGCTATCCTACCGCTTAAAGGTAAGATCCTGAACGTTGAGAAAGCACGTTTCGACAAAATGCTTTCTTCTCAAGAGGTTGCAACGCTTATTACCGCTCTTGGCTGTGGTATCGGTCGTGACGAGTACAACCCAGATAAACTGCGTTACCACAACATCATCATCATGACCGATGCTGACGTCGATGGTTCGCACATTCGTACGCTTCTATTGACCTTCTTCTACCGCCAAATGCCTGAACTCATTGAGCGTGGCTACGTGTACATTGCTCAGCCACCGCTATACAAAGTGAAGAAAGGCAAGCAAGAGCAGTACATTAAAGACGAAGATGCGATGAACCAGTATCAAGTGGCACTGGCTCTAGATAGCGCATCTCTACATGTGAATGCACAAGCACCAGCATTGTCTGGTGAAGCATTAGAGAAGTTAGTTCAGCAGTACAATGCGGGTATTAAGCTGGTGGATCGTATGAGCCGTCGCTACCCACGCGCACTGGTGCATGAGCTTATCTACGTACCACGTTTAACGGCAGAGCAATGTAATGACTCTGCTGCTGTCGAAGCTTGGACGAAAACTCTCGTTGAGCAGTTGAACGCGAAAGAAGTCGGTGCTAGCCAATACAGCTTCGAAGTAGAACAACACGCTGAGCTAGGTTTAAGCCTACCTAAGATTGTCGTTCGTACTCACGGTGTGACTCATGAGCATGCACTCAGCATCGACCTAATCAACTCGAAAGAGTACGGCAAGCTAGCAAGCCTGTCTGAAGCGTTAGAAGGTCTGATTGAAGAAGGCGCTTACATCAAACGTGGTGAGCGTACTCAACCAGTATCAAGCTTTGTTGATGCACTAGAGTGGTTAATTAAAGAGTCACGTCGTGGTCTAAGCCTACAGCGCTACAAAGGTCTAGGTGAGATGAACCCAGATCAGCTTTGGGAAACCACTATGGACCCAGAAACTCGCCGCATGATGCAAGTAACGATCGAAGATGCAGTCGGTGCTGACCAGCTGTTCACGACTCTAATGGGTGACCAAGTTGAGCCGCGTCGTAACTTCATCGAAGAGAATGCACTGAAAGTAGCTAATTTGGATGTATAAAGTTCCTAGTGACTAGCAGCGAGTCCCTAGAAAAAGCGCAGGTCGAAAGATTTGCGCTTTTTTACTTTTATCCCTTGAAACTCATTTACCCCAACCACATATCTATGGTTGAAGAGGGAAGCTGTCTTGCTCAAAAGAGAAGAAACAGAACCTCTGGACTCGCTGATAAGGTATCGCTCAAGAGAGGATGACCTTAAAGGCACACAATTTAAAACTTGATTCGTTGCTATGTCCCCGTGCTTAGACCTAACAGAGGTAGCCAGAGGAATAGTCAATGAGTCCCTTAGTCGGCAAGGCTACGATCATAGTATCGAACCACGCAAACTCACGACTAAGACTATTGCTTACTAAAAGGATAGCACTATGAGAACTGTAGATTTCACTCCACTATACCGCAATGCAATTGGCTTCGATCGTCTGTTCAACATGATGGAAGCGAACTCTTCGAAGAACTCTTCAGGTGGTTACCCTCCATACAACATTGAGCAGCAAGACGATAATCACTACCGTATTACTATGGCTGTGGCGGGCTTTGCTGAAGATCAGTTAGATTTAACTCAAAATGACAACATGCTGATCGTCAAAGGCGAGCGTAAAACCGAAGAAGAGAAAAAATACGTTTATCAAGGTATTGCAGAGCGCGATTTCGAGCGTAAGTTCCAGCTAGCAGACTATGTAAAAGTTGTCGGAGCGAGCATGGAAAATGGTCTTCTCCACATTGATCTTGAACGCGAAATCCCTGAAGCGATGCAACCACGTAAGATTGCTATCAATGGTCAAAAACTCATTGAAGGTTAATATTCCGTCTCATAAATGAGAGCTGAGAGTGAAAGAGCGCCTATGAGCGCTCTTTTTTATTGCTCTCAATTCTATCCATCAGTAGTTTCTGCGTCGACAATTAATAAACTTGGAAAATAGAATGAAAAAAGTGGTATTGGCAGCGTTGATTGTTACTGTCTCTGGTTGTTCTAGCTTTGGGCTGTTTTACTTCTGATGAAATTAAGCCTCTTGATAGGCTCGCGCTACTTCTTCAGCGATAATATCGATACCTTTCTGCATCATCTCATCATCTTGCACATAGTTCATACGTAAACACTGGTGAGCGTGTTCCCAGTCATCTTCCTGACCGATAAAGAAATACTCTCCAGGTACAATCAAAACCCCACGAGCTTTAAGACGCTGATAAAGTTCCATCGTTGTGATTGGAAGTTCATCAAACCATAACCAAAGGAAAATAGCGCCTTCCGGTTTATGAATACGAAAACGCGGATCGGTAATTGCGTTTTGCAGCAGTTCAACAGCACGAAGTGACTTTTGTTGGTAGAAAGGTTTAATTACCTCTGAACTGAGTTTCAGTAAGTTCCCTTTTTCAATCATATGATGAGCGATCGCTGGCCCAATGCTCCCCGGTGCTAAACTGATAATGCCGTTCATATTCGTCAGTGCTTGAGTTATTTCTTCATTGGCGATGACAATCCCGCAGCGAACACCCGGTAGACCTAGTTTTGATAGGCTCATGCATAAGATGGTGTTCTTATTCCAAAATGGCTGTACATCTTCGAAGATGATATTTGGGAATGGCAGTCCGTAAGCGTTATCGATAATCAGTGGAATGTTGTTTTCACGTGCGAGTTTGTCCAACTTGTGAATCTCTTCATCCGTTAGAACATTACCTGTAGGGTTAGTCGGGCGTGATGCACAGATAGCCGCCACGGACTCATCAACCTTAAGTTGCTCAAAGTCGACGTGATATTTGAATAGGCCATTATCGAGTAATTCTATCTCTGGGTGGTAAGAGATAAAGATGTTCTCATCAACCCCAGCATCGCCATAGCCAATATACTCAGGAGCCAAAGGCAGCAGAATTTTTTTGTGCGAGCCATCTGGCTGCTGACCTGCAAGCAGGTTAAATAAGTAGAAAAAACCACTTTGACTGCCATTTGTTAGACTGATGTTCTTCTCGCTGATATCCCAACCATAAGTCTCTTTCAATAAGTTAGCGAGTGCTTTAACAAATGCATCTTTGCCTTGCGGACCATCATAGTTGGCCATGGCTGCGATCAATTCGCCACTGGCGAGCATCTCTTCACTGGTTTGGCGAAAGTCTTCGAGCATAGCTGGAATCGCGGCTGGGTTACCTCCACCGAGCATAATGGCTCCTGGGGTACGCAGACCATCATTTAAATCATCCATCAATCGTGTGATACCAGAATACTGATTAAATTTTTCACCAAACTTCGAGAATTGCATTTGTAGTTATACCTAATTCATTGTGATTGCTTTAAGTGTAATGAGTTACTAGAAACAGCTAGTAAAGCGAATAATCCTTGAACATACCTTAATGTGAGTACAACGCAAAGAGCCAATCTAAGCATGGCAGAAAATAATTTACTTTCTGATCACAAATCCAGTCTCATCGGATCGATGTTTGGAGTGTTATCGTGAGCAATCTGTCGCGAGTTCGCTGGAAGGTAAAGAAAAAAGGGAAGCATTTGCTTCCCTTACTCTTGGTGATTTCAATCGATTCTTACGATTAATGCTTACTTCTGTAGTAGTGAGATATCAGCAATTTGCAAGAATAGGTTACGTAGATTGTTCAGTAGCGTTAGACGGTTTGTCTTAAGCGCTTCATCATCCGCCATAACCATTACGTTATCGAAGAACGCATCGACAGGTTCACGTAGGTCTGCAAGCTTGCTTAATGCTTCTTGGTAGTTGCCTGTCGCAAATGCTGGCTCAAGAGCTTCAGTCATCACTTCTACGCTTTCAGCTAGTGCTTTTTCTGCGTCTTCTTGGAGAAGAGCTAGGTCTATCTCTGCTGCCAGTTCACCATCGAATTTAGCAAGGATGTTACCGACACGTTTATTCGCTGCTGCCAGTGCTTCTGCCGCTTCCAATTCACGGAAGTGAGATACCGCTTTAACACGTTGGTCAAAGTCTGCTGGTTTGGTTGGACGACGCGCTAGTACTGCTTGGATGATATCTACGCTAAAGCCTGCATCTTGATACCAAGCGCGGAAACGACCCAACATGAACTCGATAACATCTTGCTCAACGTTGTCATTGGTCAGCTTGTTACCAAACTGGATTTTTGCTTCGCGGATAAGATCAACGAGGTCTAGGTTGTAGCCGTTTTCAACGATGATACGTAGTACACCTAGAGAAGCGCGGCGAAGTGCAAATGGGTCTGAGCCTTTAGGTGCTTGGCCAATACCAAAGATACCGACGATAGTGTCTAGTTTGTCCGCCATAGCGACTGCTGAAGAGATACCTGTGCTTGGTAGGTCGTCACCAGCAAAACGAGGCATGTATTGCTCGTACAGCGCCAGTGCAACTTGTTCGTCTTCACCGTCATGCTTGGCGTAATGCATGCCCATAACCCCTTGAGTATCGGTAAATTCGAATACCATTGAAGTCATTAGGTCACACTTAGCCAATAAACCTGCGCGAGTTGCTTTTTCAACATCAGCGTCGATCTGCTTAGCGATGTAGCCAGCAAGAGCGGTAATACGGTCAGTTTTGTCTTTGATCGTACCAAGTTGCTTTTGGAAGATAGCTTGTTCTAGCTCAGGAAGACGATCGATAAGAGGACGCTTGCGGTCAGTGTTAAAGAAGAATTCTGCATCCGCTAGACGTGGACGTACAACCTTCTCGTTACCTTCGATTACGTAGCGTGGCTCTTTTGATTCGATATTCGATACAAAGATGAAGTTTGGTAGCAACTGCTTGTTTTCATCGTATACAGGGAAGTACTTTTGGTCACCTTTCATGGTGTAAACCAAAGCTTCAGAAGGCACTTTTAGGAACTTTTCTTCAAACTTTGCCGTAAGTACAACAGGCCACTCAACAAGAGAAGTCACTTCTTCTACTAAGTCGTCCTCTAGATCGGCAATACCACCAACGGCGGCCGCTGCTTTTTGTGCGTCAGCGAGAATGATCGCCTTACGTGCTTCGTAATCTGCCATTACTTTACCGCGTTCTTCCAGAATCGCTGGGTACTGCTCTGCAGAGTCGATAGTGAACTCTTGTTCACCCATGAAGCGGTGACCACGGATAGTGCGGCTTGACGCAACTCCAAGGATTTCACCTTCAATCAGATCCGAACCCATAAGCATGGTTAGCGTTTTCACTGGACGGATAAATTGTGTTGCTTTATCGCCCCAACGCATTGGTTTTGCGATTGGTAGATCAGCAAGAGCTTTAGCAGCAAGTTCCACAACGATTTCTGAGGTTGCTTGGCCTTTTACTTCTTGTTTGAACAGTAGCCATTCACCCTTGTCCGTGACCATGCGCTCAGCTTGGTCAACTGTGATACCACAGCCGCGAGCCCAGCCTTGTGCTGCTTTGGTTGCGTTACCTTCAGCATCGAAAGCAGCAGCAACAGCAGGACCACGCTTTTCAACGACTTTGTCTGCTTGACCTTCAGCCAGTGCTGACACTTTAAGAGCTAAACGACGAGGAGCGGCATACCATTTCACTCCTTGGTGTTCAACGTCTGCACCTTTTAGCTCAGCTTCGAAATTTGCTGCGAACGCTTCTGCTAATGTACGAAGTTGCGTTGGTGGTAGCTCTTCTGTACCGAGTTCAATTAGAAATTCTTTAGCCATGATTACTTCTCCTCACCTTCTTTTTTACACATAGGGAAGCCAAGCGCTTCGCGAGATGCGTAGTAGGCTTCTGCAACTGACTTAGTCAGGTTGCGGATACGAAGGATGTAACGTTGACGCTCTGTTACAGAGATTGCTTTACGTGCATCAAGTAGGTTGAAGGCGTGTGCCGCTTTCAGGATGCGCTCGTAAGCAGGTAGAGGAAGAGGTTTCTCAAGCTCTAGTAGTTGCTTAGACTCTTTTTCACACTGATCGAAGAAGCTAAATAGGAAATCTACGTCTGCGTGCTCAAAGTTGTACGTTGATTGCTCAACTTCGTTTTGGTGGAAGATATCACCGTAAGTGACTTTGCTACCGTCTGGAGCGACGTTCCACACTAGATCGTAAACGGAGTCCACTTCTTGAATGTACATCGCTAGACGTTCGATACCGTAAGTGATTTCGCCAGTCACTGGTTTACACTCAAGGCCGCCCACTTGCTGGAAGTAAGTAAACTGAGTCACTTCCATGCCGTTTAGCCATACTTCCCAACCAAGACCCCATGCACCTAGTGTTGGGTTTTCCCAGTTATCTTCTACGAAGCGGATGTCGTGAACTAGCGGGTCGATACCAAGAACTTCAAGCGAGCCTAGGTACAACTCCTGAATGTTATCCGGAGATGGTTTTAGAGCTACTTGGAACTGATAGTAGTGCTGCAGACGGTTCGGGTTTTCACCATAACGGCCATCGGTTGGACGACGTGAAGGTTGAACGTAAGCTGTCGACATTGGCTCTGGGCCAAGTGCACGTAGACATGTCATTGGGTGAGAGGTGCCTGCACCTACTTCCATATCTAGAGGCTGAACGATTGTGCAGCCATTTTGTGCCCAGTAATCCTGCAGCGCGAGGATCATTCCCTGGAAGGTTTTGATATCGTATTTTTGCATAGTAATTCGCGCGATTCTTGTGTCTAAAATTGATAAAAAATAACAATCAAGTATACCCAGATATTAGGCATGGGAGTAGAGGTAATCTTGACTAATTGATAGGCAAAAATCCCCTTTAATAGAATTTTTCTGCCTTATCTAACCAAATTTTCCTAAAAGGGAGTTTATTTGTAGTTTCCTACTTGAGAATCGCTAAGGGGAGCGATAGAATTCCGCTGTCTTTGGGGAGTAGCTTACCTATTTATCAACACTGGGATAATAGGTTCGTTCGTCAACATAATTGATGCAAAATCATCATGGCGTTCGAGACGAGTAGTGACAGATAACAATCAAAAACGTCACTCGTGTTTAGCAAGACCTTAGACAAATCATCATGAACCGGGGTGGGGCATGAGGTTTGTCTTTGGTTAAAAATAATCCCTACCTCAAAAGAGCATGTCTTGAGCGTTTTAGCTATTTCTATTACCACCGTCGCACTGGCGGAAATCGGTGATAAGACTCAATTATTGTCACTCCTGTTAGCGAGTCGATACCGTAAACCTATACCTATTATCGCAGCCATTTTTCTTGCCACTATTGCCAACCACGCGTTAGCAGCATGGCTAGGTGTTGTCGTTGCTGATTATCTTTCACCGCAAGTTTTAAAATGGGTGCTGGTGGTCAGTTTTGTCGCTATGGCCGCCTGGGTACTGATACCAGACAAACTTGATGACGATGAACAGATTTCGAATCGAGGACCTTTCATCGCCAGTTTTATTGCATTTTTTGTCGCTGAGATCGGAGATAAAACGCAAATCGCAACCTCAATTTTAGGTGCGCAATATGCGGATGCTCTGAGTTTGGTTGTTCTTGGCACCACAATCGGTATGCTTTTGGCCAATGTACCCGTGGTACTGATCGGTAAACTGTCAGCAGACAAAATGCCACTGGATTTGATCCGAAAAGTGACCGCTTTGCTATTCATCGCCTTAGCGACTGGTGCTGCAATTTACTCGTAGTTTGCTAAGGATATGGTGTTAAATATCAATAGCTAGCCTTTAAAATGCGTCAGTTCAAAGTATGGATTGAAATCGTTCGTAGACGTGATCGCTGACATATTAGTGTCATGTTTGTCATGGTAATTTAACCGTGTGATTGATAGCGAGAGGGCGATACGATGCTTACACGTTATACGGGGATCACCCCTAGAAGTCAGAGTTACTTGTTCACCTTTGGCCTTGTGTTGTGTTTGCTGGCTATGGTGCTAACGGACATGTGGTTGCCCATTGTTGCGGGTTCGTTCATTTTGACTGGCTTGACGGTTGAGGCTTGGATTCGAGTTGCTCACATAATACCGATGCATGAAGAGATGCGTGCCATGAGAAAGCAGATCAATAAACTTCAGGCTGAAATTCACACCATAGAATACGACGAATAAAGTAACGGCTGCCCTAGGGCAGCCGTTTTTTCATCTCTTGCTAATGGCCTCTATGCTATGCCATTCCTTTCTTAATTAAATATAGGTATGGCAGTTGTTCTGTCTGAGAGCCGATTAACTGATGATCCATAAAGCGACAGAAACTGGGAATGTCTCGGGTTGTTGATGGGTCATCAGCTTTAACAAGCAGAACCTCACCATCTTGCATGTTTCGAATTGTCTTCCTGACCATCATCACTGGCTCTGGGCAGCGTAGTCCTTCTGCCTCTAATGTTTGATTTGCCTGCTCGATATTGAATGTCATGGTCGTATCTTTGGTTACTTAATTTGGCCTAGATAATACTAGTGAAGAAAAAATATTCAATAACCCCTTGGCAAACGGATCATTTTGTTTTAACTTAGTTAACAAGTTGGTAACATTTAAACGGGGGAGCTATTATGTTGACAGCATTAGATCGGTTAACAATCTATTCAGTGTTGTGCTTTATCTCTTTCTGCGCTCTTGTTTTACGTTCACCAGCAGAATCGTCTTCGTTTATGCCGCTACTCGGCATGGGTGCGACGGTTGTAGGGATCTGGCTCGAGATGCATCGCTGGCCGAGCGCATCTGAAGAGCAAGAGAATGGATGATTGCGCTTCCAACCGTCATTCATTTCTGTCACTACGCTCAACTACATTCCGACACTATCCCCAGTTTTCTTGGGCTTCCCCGCTGAAAAGCGGGATTTTTTTTGCCTGAAAAAGGTACAATTGCAGACACCTTTTCAAAAAATGATGGTTAAACGTGGAATTAGAAGACATTTATCGTCGTGACCTTAGCTTGTTGGTGGCTCTTCGTGTTCTTATCGAGGAATGCAGCGTCAGCAAAGCGGCAAACCGCCTCAACCTCAGTCAATCGGCTATGAGTCGAGTGCTTGGGCGTTTACGTGAAATGCTCTCCGATCCACTGTTTACTCGGCAAGGTCAGCACTTGATTCCAACGCAAAAAGCGCTGGAAATCGATCAGGCTTTGGGTGAACCTCTCGAATCTCTTCGCCAGTTGTTGTCACCATTAGAGTTTGAGCCAAGGAGCTGCGATCAGACGTTCAATATAGCGACCACAGATTACGCGATGCAAACCATACTGCCCTTTGCTCTACCGCGAATCTATCAGGAAGCGCCGAATGTTTCGTTTAACTTCCTACCTTTGCAACATGACAGACTCGCTGATCAACTGACTTATCAAGGGGCAGACTTAGCCATCTGCCGACCTATTGGCCCAGTCGAACCACTACGCAGTGAAATTCTTGGTCGGGTAGGTGTGCTTTGCTTGCTCTCAAAACAGCATCCTTTAGCAGATAAAGAGATGAGCCTATCGGATTATTTGACCTATCCGCATGCGATGATAGCGATAAGTGATGGAGTTAAGGCACTGATTGAGCAGGCTTTGATTGATCAACCTGAGCGGAAAATGGTGTTAAGGGCATATCATCTTGAGGCGGCATTGGCGATTGTGGATACCATGCCAATCATTATTACCGTGCCTGCTGATTTGGCGTACTTAGTTGCTGAACGTTATGACTTGCTCATCAAGCCGTTGCCATTTCAGTTTACGCCCTTTGATTATTCAATGATTTGGCATCCCCGCTGTGAACATTCACCTTCTCAGGAGTGGCTGCGTGGGATAGTTAAAGAAGAATGTAGTCGTTTAATTGCCAAGCGAATAGAAGATATTGGGTTAGATTAGACAGGCAGAATCAATAAGAGCCAGCATTACAGGTGCTGGCTCTTTGAGTTTTGCTGTCGCTAAAGTTTGATCACCACTCGACCTGTTACTTGACCGTTGGTGATATCTTCAGCGTATTTTGGCGCATCTTGAAGCTCAATCTCTGTACATGCTTGTTCAAAGTAGCTCTCTGGAAGGAGCTCAACCAGTCTCTCCCACGCCGCAATACGTTTTTCGGTTGGGCACATTACCGAGTCAACGCCTTGTAGACGTACGTTACGTAGAATAAACGGCATGACGGTTGTTGGTAGGTCAAAGCCGCCAGCAAGCCCACATGCTGCTACAGCGCCGTTATAATCCATTTGCGCAAGAACTTTTGCTAGCACTTTACTGCCTACGGTATCAACCGCACCCGCCCAAACTTGTTTTTCTAGTGGACGCGCAGGTTCTTCAAACTCCGCTCGATCAATGATTCGGCTAGCGCCAAGTTTCTCTAGTAGTGGACCATTTTGTTCTACACGTCCGGTGACAGCTGTGACTTGATAGCCCAAAGCTGCCAGCAGCGATACGGCAACCGAGCCAACCCCGCCACTCGCACCTGTTACAAGTACTTCACCGGACTCTGGTGTGATACCAGCATCAAGCAGAGCTTGCACACACAACATGCCAGTAAAACCTGCGGTTCCTACCATCATGGCTTTTTTACTGTCGATACCTTTTGGTAGTGGGACTAGCCAGTCTGCTTGTAAACGAGCACGCTGAGCCATGCCACCCCAGTGGTTTTCACCCACACCCCAGCCGGTGAGTACAACTTTGTCACCCGCTTGGTAGCGGTTGTCTTCAGAGCTGACAACGGTTCCCGCCATATCAATACCGGGCACCATTGGAAAATTACGGATAATTTTGCCTTTACCAGTGATAGCCAAACCATCTTTGTAGTTGAGAGATGAGTAATCGACGTCGATTAGGACTTCACCTTGAGGAAGTTGTGATTCATCGATTTGCTCGATGGAAGCAATAGTGCGTTTGTCTTCTTGGTTTAGGATCAGTGCGTTAAACATTTGTCGTCTCCACCACGGGCAGCAATTAAAAAACAGAATTGAGTGTAGACCGAAATAAGGCATGACTAAAATGAAACTTTAGCATTATATCTATGCGTATCACGCATTCTGTCCAATAAGCTGACAGGTTAGTGCTCACGGTTCAGAGCAAAAAATCACTAAAGCCAAATAAAAAAGCCTCTTACTGAAAGCAAGAGGCTGAGTATTGAGGGTATCCTAACTAGGAAAGGAAGAACTTATACGACGGGTTGTCGGTTTCGTCTTTGCATTGATAACCCAGTTCACGCAGATGAGCTGAGAATTGAGAGAGATCTGACTCATCCAATTCAAAGCCACACAGTACTCGACCATAGTCAGCACCATGGTTGCGGTAGTTGAACAGGCTAATATTCCAGTGTGTCCCTAAGGTACTTAAAAATTTAAGAAGAGCGCCGGGGTACTCAGGAAACTCAAAACTATAGAGACGTTCTTTCAGTGGTTTAGATGGCTTTCCACCAATCATGTAGCGAATATGCAGTTTTGCCATTTCGTCATCTGACAAATCAACCACTGGGTAACCGCCGTTACGTAGATCATGAATGATATGTTCTAACTCTTCTTGACCACCCTGCAGACGAACACCGACAAAGATATTCGCTAAAGAATCATCATTGTAACGATAGTTAAACTCAGTGACAGCACGGCCACCAATTAAGTTACAAAATTCGAAGAATGCCCCTTGGCGTTCAGGAATCGTGACAGCTAACAGGCCTTCACGTTTTTCACCGAGTTCGCAACGCTCGGAGACGTAACGCAGACCGTGGAAGTTAGTGTTTGCGCCTGATAAAACGGTTCCAAGGTTTTTACCCTTGAGTTCATTCTTTTCTGCAAATTTCTTTAGTCCAGCCAGAGCGAGTGCACCAGAAGGTTCGGCAATCGCACGGGTATCTTCAAAGATATCTTTTACCGCAGAGCAGATTTCATCGCTGGATACCGAGATGTGTCCATCGATGTATTTTTGACAAAGGCGGAATGTCTCTTCTCCGATACGTTTTACGGCTACGCCGTCAGCAAACATACTCACTTGGTCTAAAACGACAGGCTCTCCTGCGTCTAGAGCGGCTTTCAGACAAGAGGAATCTTCAGGTTCAACAGCAATGACTTTTATCTCAGGCATCAGTTGTTTGACTAGAACAGCAACGCCCGCAGCAAGACCACCACCACCAACAGGGACAAAGATGTAATCGAGATGACCATTTTGTTGCAGCATCTCCATGCCAATTGTTCCCTGACCAGCAATGACCAAAGGGTGATCAAACGGAGGAACAAAGGTGTAACCATGCTCAGTAGACAAACGTTCAGCTTCCGCTTTAGCTTCATCAAAGTTGCTGCCATGTAGAACCACATTGCCGCCAAATCCGCGTACCGCTTCTACCTTGATATCCGGTGTCGTTTTAGGCATGACAATGGTAGTCTTTATGCCTAGTTTCGTACCCGATAGCGCCATGCCTTGTGCATGGTTGCCTGCCGACGCAGCGATCACGCCTGCCGATTTCTGTTCATCGTTCAAACTCGCGACCATATTGTACGCACCTCGCAGTTTGAACGAGTGCACGGGTTGGCGGTCTTCACGTTTAATTTGAACGTTATTGCCAATACGAGCCGAAAGACGGGGCATATCCTGAAGTGGCGTAACGGTCGCCACTTCATAAACTGGAGCTCTTAAGATCTGGCGCAGATAGTCTGCGCCAGTTTGTTGCGTAAGCGTCATAAGCTAGCCCTCTAGCTTAGATTTATCTCGTACCGCACCTTTGTCAGCACTGGTAGCCATACTCGCGTAAGCTTTTAGTGCAAATGATACTTCACGTTGACGATCAGCTGGTTTCCAGCCAAGTTCGTCTTGTTTTGCACGGCGCTCAGCAAGTTCCTGTTCTGAAACCTCAAGAGAGATTGAACGGTTAGGAATATCAATTGCGATCATATCGCCTTCTCTTACCAGACCGATAGCACCACCGTTGGCTGCTTCAGGAGAAGCGTGACCGATAGATAGTCCCGATGTTCCGCCTGAGAATCGACCGTCAGTCAGCAGGGCACACTCTTTACCTAAACCCATCGATTTGAGGTAAGTCGTTGGGTACAACATCTCTTGCATACCAGGGCCACCTTTAGGGCCTTCGTAGCGAATAATGACCACATCACCAGCTTTCACTTTGCCGCCCAGAATACCTTCAACGGCATCTTCTTGGCTTTCAAAAACGACAGCCGGACCGGTAAATTTAAGGATGCTTTCATCCACCCCTGCTGTTTTCACGATACAACCATCGAGAGCGATGTTGCCTGAAAGAACGGCTAAGCCTCCCTCTTGGCTGAAGGCATTTTCTTTCGTGCGGATACAACCTTCTTTGCGGTCATCATCAAGGCGATCCCAACGGCAATCTTGCGAGAATGCTTTGGTCGTACGAATGCCAGCAGGGCCCGCGCGGAAGAATTTTAGAACCTCTTCATCTTCGGTCTGCATGATGTCGTATTTGGCTAACTGCTCTTTCATAGAAAGACCCAGTACGGTATGTGCGTCGCTGTGTAGCAGTCCTGCGCGGTCAAGCTCACCAAGGATAGCCATTACACCACCAGCGCGGTGCACGTCTTCCATGTGGTATTTCTGTGTAGATGGCGCCACTTTACATAGATGCGGTACCTGACGAGATAGGCGGTCGATATCTTCCATATCAAAGTCAACCTCACCTTCTTGTGCAGCAGCCAATAGGTGCAGGATGGTATTGGTTGAACCACCCATTGCGATATCCAATGCCATCGCGTTTTCAAATGCGTCAAACGTTGCAATGTTGCGTGGTAGTGCAGATTCGTCATCTTGCTCGTAGTAACGACGTGTCAGTTCAACAATGCGTCGACCTGCGTTAAGGAATAGCTGCTCACGGTCTGCGTGCGTTGCCAGCATTGAACCGTTACCCGGCTGAGATAAGCCTAGAGCTTCAGTCAGACAGTTCATTGAGTTAGCTGTGAACATACCTGAACATGAACCACAGGTTGGACACGCTGAACGCTCGATCTGTTCGCTTTGTTCGTCAGAAACTTTCGGGTCAGCCCCTTGGATCATGGCATCAACAAGGTCTAGTTTGATGATTTGATCAGAAAGCTTGGTTTTACCCGCTTCCATAGGGCCGCCAGAGACGAAAATTACCGGGATGTTGAGGCGCATTGACGCCATTAGCATCCCCGGCGTGATTTTGTCACAGTTCGAGATACAGACCATGGCATCAGCACAGTGAGCATTGACCATGTATTCTACTGAGTCAGCAATCAGTTCACGTGATGGTAGCGAGTAGAGCATGCCACCGTGACCCATCGCGATGCCATCGTCTACCGCGATCGTATTAAACTCTTTAGCGATACCGCCTGCTTTCTCAATTTCACGAGCGACTAACTGCCCCATGTCTTTCAGGTGAACATGACCTGGTACAAATTGGGTAAATGAGTTCACTACCGCAATGATTGGTTTACCAAAGTCTTCATCTTTAACACCGGTCGCACGCCATAAAGCGCGTGCACCCGCCATATTGCGTCCATGAGTGGTGGTTGCTGATCTATATTTAGGCATCTTACTACTTCCTTATTTTGCCGGTGCATTCTCTGGGTAAACGTAATCTAGCCAACCCCATTTATCTTCCGTCGTACCGTTGAATAGGCCGAAATAAGCTTCTTGCAGCTCTTTAGTGATAGGGCCGCGTTTACCGCTACCCACTTCAATTTTGTCGATCGTCGCAACAGGAACGATTTCCGCGGCGGTACCTGTCATGAATACTTCGTCTGCAAGGTACAGTGCTTCACGAGCGATGTTAGCTTCACGCACTTCGTAACCACGATCTCGAGCGATGGTCATTATGGAGTCACGAGTAATGCCTGGTAGGATCGCGCTGGTTGCTGGTGGAGTGCAGATAACACCATCTTTAACCACAAAAATGTTTTCACCAGCACCTTCAGATAGGTAACCATCAACGCTGAGTGCGATGCCTTCAGCATATCCGTGGCGACGAGCTTCACCACCAACCAGTAGAGAAGAAAGGTAGTTACCACCAGCTTTTGCTGCGGTTGGAATGGTATTTGGTGCAGCGCGGTTCCAACTAGAAATCATGGCATCTACACCTTTTTCTAGCGCATCTTCGCCTAGGTAAGAACCCCAAGGAAAGGCAGCAATAATGAGATCCATCTCTGTGCCGACTGGTGGACAAACACCAAGGCCAACGTTACCCACAAAACCGAGTGGACGGATGTAAGCGCTATCCAGTTTGTTTTGACGCAGAGTTTCACGCGTTGCTTCCATGATTTCTTCAATCGTGTATGGAATCGGGAAGCGGTATATTTTTGCTGAATCTTTCAGACGCTTCGCATGCTCTAGATGACGGAAGACAATTGGGCCATTTGGTGTGTTGTAGCAGCGTACGCCTTCAAATACTGAAGTGCCGTAGTGCATCGCGTGAGTCAAAACGTGTACGTTAGCCTCCGCCCAAGGAACCATCTCACCATTAAACCAAATGTAATCTGCTGTTTTTGTAGCCATTATTGCCTTCCTTATGCACAAATCTTTTGTTGTAAGTTGTTATTTGGTAATTCATCTCGCGCAATTTGCGTGACTTCAACGGTGCGCACGTCCCAAAGCTTCTCGATCTGATTGGTTAGGAACGAGATTGGGCGGTCGCTATCAACGATGATCTCTACGCTGGCGATTCTGCTTTCGTGGTTTTGTGTGCCTGCCACCTGTTTAACCGTGAAGCCACGGTGACGAACAACGCGAAGTACACGTTCTAGCAGAACGGGTTTGTCGTCTGCTTTAATGTCGATTAAGTATCTTTCCATGTTATGTGTTCTCCAGCATGTCATTGTTTGATGCACCTGGTGGTACAAGTGGCCAGACATTTTCTTCCTCATCGATTAAAACATGAAGAAGGTATGACGTGTTACTTTCTAGCATCTCTTTTAGTGCTGGCTCAACTTCTTCTTTCTTGGTGATGGTTTTACCAGGAATATCAAAGGCTTTGGCTAGCATTACAAAATCAGGGTTATCATCTAAGATAGTTTCGCTGTGGCGGCCATCGAAAAACAATGATTGCCATTGGCGCACCATGCCTAAGCGTTGGTTGTTGAGTAGTACGATTTTTACAGGAATTTGGCGACGTTTTAGTGTCCCAAGCTCCTGCATATTCATCATAAACGAACCATCACCCGTAATGAGAATAGACTGATCATCAGGACGAGCTACTGAGGCGCCCATTGCTGCTGGCAAGCCAAAGCCCATGGTGCCAAGTCCTGCTGAAGTGATGAAGTTCTGCGGATCACGAGGCTGAATATGCTGAGCTGCCCACATTTGATGTTGGCCAACATCTGTTGAAACAATCGAGCTATCTGGCATGAGATCAGAAAGTTGTTTGAGTAGTCCCGGTGCATAGATCAGATCACCTGGATGGTCATAGCGCCACTTAAACCCACTGCGTAGACTTTCACTGTGTTTAACCCAAGGCGTAATATCTTGAGTGAGTTCAAGATGAGGAAGAACGGCTGGAATTTCTGCACGAACTGGAGCGTTTGCTTGGCGAAGTTTATGGATTTCAGCTGCGTCGATATCGATATGGATAACTTTGGCATTGGGAGCGAAAGTATCTAGCTTACCAGTAACACGGTCATCGAAACGTGCGCCAACGGCAATCAGAAGGTCACACTCTTGAACAACAAGGTTGGCAGCCTTGGTTCCGTGCATACCTAGCATACCTAGGTAATGTGGGTCGTGACGTTCGATAGTGCCCAAGCCTTTTAGTGTGCTGACTGATGGCATAGGGTTTAGACGCAAGAATTCGCGCACAGCATTGGTTGCGTGACCTAGTTGTACGCCACCACCAACATAAAGAACAGGACGAGAACTTTGTGAAAGAAGCTCCTGAGCTTTCGCTATTGCTTCTTGGCTGGCAACGGGCATTGCAGGTGGGGTAAATGGTGGTAGTAGCTCAACAGGAGCTTGCCCAAGCTGGACATCTTTAGCGATATCGACAATGACCGGGCCTGGACGGCCTGTTTTAGCAACTTCAAACGCTTCGGCCAACGTGGGGGCGAGGTCATTGATGTCGGTGACGAGATAGCTGTGTTTGGTACAGGATAGTGACATCCCAATGACATCCATTTCCTGAAACGCGTCGGTACCAATGTGCGAACTCGCAACCTGACCAGTAATGGCAACTAGCGGAATAGAGTCCATGAAAGCATCGGCCAAACCTGTCACTAAGTTTGTAGCACCGGGGCCTGAAGTGGCCATGCATACGGCGACACTTTGTGTTGCTCTAGCCATACCAATTGCAGCCATTGCGGCACCTTGTTCATGGCGACAGAGGATATGTTCAACGCCACCATCATATAGTGCGTCATAGATTGGCATAATGGCACCGCCAGGGTAACCAAAAACGGTTTTGATTCCTTGCTGTTGTAGAGCAGCTACGACTAGCTCTGCACCTGTCATCCTCTACCCCCTCGGCTGTCCTTATCTTGATGTTGTGTTTTATTGCACGTCATGTGCGCTCCCATTCTTCCTGCAAGCTCTATTTATGAGCTTTAAATTTATGTCAGCCAAATTTTTCAGCGACTAATTGTAAAAAAACCCCCGGACTTTGCAGTGCGGGGGTTTTTTCTATTCTGTGGTTATCTTTCGCCCACTAGACCCCGCGCGGTGTCAATAATGACCACGATAATCAGGGCAATCAGTGCGTTAGTGCGGGCGTTAAAGTTCATCTTATTTTCTATAGTTATGTGTGCCGAATAGGGCACGAAAATGTTTGCGTCTCTAGTGGTAACATACATATCCGTTAAATGACAAGCAAAAACTCATTCTTTTTTCACATTCTTTCAGCATCTAGCCAAGCTATATAACAACCTTGATAAGAAAATGAACTAACTATCAGGGGGATAAATAATGAGCATCTACAAGATGGATTCACTATGGGATTAGCCATTATTCACAGTCGAGCCTGTGTGGGTGTTGAAGCACCTTCGGTGACAGTCGAAGTACATATTAGTAATGGTATGCCCGGTTTTTGTTTGGTTGGGTTACCCGAAACGACGGTTAAAGAATCACGAGATAGAGTTCGCAGCGCCATTGTTAATTCACGCTTTGAGTTTCCCGCTAAACGAATTACGGTGAATCTTGCTCCTGCCGATCTTCCCAAAGAGGGAGGAAGGTTTGATCTGCCCATTGCGTTGGGTATCTTGGCCGCTTCAGAGCAAATACCTACCGTCGCGTTATCTGAGCGAGAATTTATTGGTGAATTGGCACTGTCAGGTGAACTGAGATACGTCAAAGGTGTTCTACCTGCTGCTTTAGCCGCAAATCGTGTCAAACGTAGCTTAGTTGTACCACATCAAAATGGTGATCAAGCGGCGTTGGTTGGGGCGGAACGGCATAAATCAGCTCACAGTCTACTTGAAGTGTGTGCAGACCTTTCGGGCCAGCAACCCTTGTCTCTTCACCAAAGCGAATACCAGGAGAGTCAGTCGCATTTACAGCGTGATATGCAGGACATTATTGGTCAGCAACAAGGCAAACGCGCCTTGGAAATAGCCGCTGCTGGCAACCACAATTTGCTTTTTCTAGGCCCTCCAGGGACGGGTAAAACGATGTTGGCGTCGAGGCTGTGTGACTTATTACCCGAGATGTCGGATCAAGAAGCGCTAGAAACCGCTTCGATAGCCTCACTGACACAACAAGAGATTAATGTTCATAATTGGAAACAGAGGCCATTTCGCGCTCCACACCATACAAGTTCAATGGCAGCCTTAGTGGGAGGTGGCTCTATTCCGAGACCGGGTGAAATTTCACTCGCCCACAATGGTTTGTTGTTTCTTGATGAGATGCCAGAATTTGAACGCAAAGTGTTGGATTCTTTGCGGGAACCTCTTGAGTCCGGTGAAATTATTATTTCACGCGCGCAAGGAAAAACGCGATTTCCGGCACGTTTTCAGTTGGTTGGCGCTTTGAACCCTAGTCCTACGGGGTATTACGAGGGCAATTTATCTCGAGTTAACCCACAAGTTATTTTGCGCTATTTGAGTCGTTTGTCAGGGCCTTTACTTGACCGATTCGATATGTCGTTGGAAATCCCTGCCTTACCAAAGGGGACCCTAGCAGAGGGGGGGGACAGAGGAGAATCGACCACGGTTGTCAAACAGCGAGTGCTGCTAGCGCGTGAAAAAATGCTCTCGCGTGCCAACAAGGTTAATGCTTTACTCACTAGTCGAGAAATCGAGCGTTATTGTCCACTGCAAAAGCAGGATGCGCAGTTTCTAGAAAATGCTTTGCATCGATTGGGTCTATCGATTCGTGCTTATCACCGAATCATTAAAGTTGCTCGTACCATTGCTGATTTAGAAGATTCACCTCAAATAGAGCGTAATCATCTTGCTGAGGCCCTTGGTTATCGTTCTATGGACCGACTGCTGCGACAACTTACCGAACAAGCGGTATAGATTGAATGGAAGCCCACAGAAGGTGTTCAGTGGGCTTTCCGATGCTTAAAACTTGTAGTTAACACCTATGGAGAATATTAACTGTTGTTCTTGGTAAAAGTTGATGTTTGAGTCTTTTTGCCCATAACCCGCAAACGAGATCAGAGACCAATCACGCAAGCCCATTAATTGTTGGTACTCATAGGCCGCAAACAGGCTAAATTCATCATCAGCACGCGTTGTATTGTAAACCGGATGAGAGGCGTCGTAACTGAAGTGCGTGTAGCCAGCTGTGAGAGCAAACTGGTGACGCTCCATTACTTTAAATAGGGATAGTTCGCCTCTCCATGAAGTAAAGGAGTAGGCATCCCCTTCAGCATCCGATTTTACCAACGTAATGGAGGGGGCTAAAAATGTACCGGGTTGGATGCGCATCCGATAGTCACCTTTTAGGTAGAGTTTGTCTGCATCTCTTTTTAAAAGGTGAGCCGATGATACGTAGCCAGAATCTAGACCTGAACGTTCGTTCTCTACTTCCTGACTGGCATAAGCGGTGTCCAAGCTAAAGCCAGAATTATTAATATTGCTGAATTTTAGACGGAAGGCATTGCCTTTCTCGTCGGTTACGCTTCTTGCTGAACCTGTTTTAAAAGGATCTGACCATGTTTCACCAGACATGATTGTCGGTAGGAAAGAGGCATCTATCACTGTTCCATTTGCCAGCAGTTGCTTATAGCCCAACTCTAACGCTAAGGTACCTACTGCGATATCTTCTCTAGATGTACCCACATATAGCTGTCTATCTAGCTGGCTTCCAAATGTATAGGCGATGCTACCGAGAGGTACAGGGATAAAGCTGCTGTCACTTTCACCTTTTTGGTTGTTGTCATTAATGGTTGCGTTGGCATCGGTATTGAAATTGGATGTTGAAGAAAGGTAACCGGCGCTCAACGAAATTTCACCACTGATACCAGCGGTGTCTGACAACTGGGCCATCGCTGGAGCAGCGCAGAAGCAGAAAATGGCAGTTGAGAGCATGATAGGTTTGGTGCTCATTGTGAGTTCTCCAAAAGTGTAATGCTAAATAAGGTGACATCACCGGAAATAGTGTTGATTAACTACTCTGACCATAGCCAGATTAGTTTCAAACTTTCCAATGGCTTGTATAATTACACGCTGTTTTATTATCCATTAGTAAAACTATATTAAATTTTCTTCAAATCTCATTATTAAGCGTTATGTTGGCACATTTACTTCTTATTCTGAATGTTTCCTTAGTTATCTTAAACTCAGCTTTGTGTTCGGTAGCTATCTGTATTATCGCTGTATTCAAGCTTCTTCTTCCAACTGCGGCGCTGAAAGCGAAAGGCACCCAATTAGCCAATAAAGTGATGTGGCTATGGGCGACGATTAACTCGGCCATTCTGAATGTTTCGAACCAAGTTGAATGGGATGTTCAGGGGGGAGATGAGCTGAAGAAAGACGGTTGGTATTTAATGATCAGTAACCACCTGAGTTGGACTGATATTGTCGTGTTGTGCTGTGTGTTTAAAGATCGCATTCCAATGCCCAAGTTTTTCCTTAAACAACAATTACTCTATGTTCCTTTCATTGGAATGGCTTGCTGGGCGTTGGATATGCCATTTATGCGCCGTTATTCGCGGGAGTATCTGATTCGTCATCCAGAAAAGCGTGGTCAGGATCTCGCAACCACTCGTCGTTCATGTGCCAAATTTAAACACACGCCGACAACAGTGGTGAATTACGTAGAGGGGACTCGTTTTACACCGCAAAAGCAGCGTAAGAGTACAGCTGGCTATGACTATCTGCTCCAACCTAAAACAGGTGGCATTGCCTACACGTTAGCGGCGATGGGCGACCAGTTTGATAATATTATCGATGTCACACTGGCTTACCCTGACAATACAGAAAAGCCATTTAAAGATGCTTTGATGGGAAGAATGCAAAGAATAGTGGTTCGTACTCAGGTTCTGCCTGTTGATGAAAAAGTGCGAGGTGATTACTTTAACGACAAACCGTATAAACGTCAGTTTCAGCAATGGTTGGGAGATGTTTGGAAGGAAAAAGATGCTGTGCTCAAGGAGCTGCATCAGGAAAAGTAATTGCATCATTGGGATCAAAAAGGGAGCCGTATGCTCCCTTTTTTGATCTGTAGCGATTACTTCAGTGTCAGTAGATAGTTGACCAATGCAAAGTATTCATCAAGCGTTTTAATCGATTGAGCCTGTACTAAGTATTTGTTGTTGACCACAACGGCTGGCACACCGGAAAGACCGCTATCTTTGAACTGCTTGTCGAAACGACGAACCATAGAATCCACAGCAAAACCATTGAACGCAGCATCGAACTTGTCTGCATCGACACCTTCATCAAGGAAGATTTGGCGTAATTCCTCATCATTCTTTGGTGCTTTGCGCATGTTATGAATTCGGTCAAACAGCACAGGTGTCATCTTGTCTTCGATCTTTAGCACAATCATGGTGGCGTAAGCCTTGCTCATTGACTCTCCCATGTTGCCGCCCATAGAAGAGACGTGGTTCTTCTGGAACTTAGCATCCTTAGGTAGCTGCGCTTTTAGCTGCTGAATGATAGGCTCAAAGGTATTACAGTGAGGGCAGTAGAACGAGAAAAACTCAGTCACTGTCGGTTTCTTTGAAGCTTCAAGTTCAAGGACTTTATAGTGTTCACCTTGACTAAATTGTGCAGCATGAGCCGATAAGCTCAGCATCATTGTTGCGACGAGTGCAAACAGCTTTTTCATTCTTAACTCCATGTGTAATTATTGTTGTTACCACTGTGGCATGAGTGAAAGTGGTGGTTCATTGAGGGCAGATATCTGCTCTTTGAACCCGAGAACCTGACTTTCCCAATATTTTGGATCATTAAACCATGGAAAGGCGAGAGGAAATGCCGGGTCCTGCCATCTTTTTGCTAGCCATGCCATATAGTGCACCATACGTAGACCACGCAAAGGTTCGATTAGTTTCAATTCATTGAGATTAAAGTCATTAAATTCTTGATACGCTTCTAAGATGATGTCGAGTTGCATTATTTTGTCAGCCCGATCCCCACTCAGTAGCATCCATAGATCCTGAATGGCAGGGCCATTGCGAGCGTCGTCTAGGTCGACGAACATAGGGCCATCTCTCCACAGAATGTTGCCTGGGTGGCAATCGCCATGCAGACGTATCATGCTGGTGGAGTCCGTCCAGTGCGTCTCGAGATTGCTGATCAGCAGGTCAAGATCATTGAAAAAGGCGTTTTCCAAATGCATGGGAATAAACGTTGAGTTTTGCAGTAATTTGCGCGGCTGATAAACATACTCTTCGAGCCCAATAGTGGGTCTGTGTTTGAATACCTGCTTTGAGCCGACTTTGTGGATACGACCTAAGAAACGGCCAACCCCTTCCAATTGTTCTAGGTTATCCACTTCAAATTGACGACCACCAACACTGGCAAACAGGGCAAATAGATACCCCTGATAGTGATGCAGAGTTTGACCATTAATGACGACGGGTGGCGCGACGGGAATTTCTGATTCGATCAGCTCAAGCGTAAAATGATGCTCTTCCTGAATCTGTTCCTGACTCCAACGCTCTGGGCGGTAGAACTTCACCACATAACGCTGACGTTCTTCATCAGTGAACTGATAGACGCGGTTTTCATAACTGTTAAGTGCTAAAAATCCCGACTCGGCGCGGATCCCGATGCTCTCGAGGGCATACCACATAAAGTCAGGCGTTAATGCATCAAAGTTAAAGGCTTGCTGTATCATAAAATAAAAGAGGCTCATTGCTGAGCCTCTTTCCATTGGGTGAGTAGACAGTCTAGAGCTTCTTAATGAAGCGACTTTCTACGGCAATAGTGAAGTCTTCGCTGTCCGACAGTATAAACTGAATTGTTGAAACAGGAGAGCTGAGTTTGTCAGGGTTAACACCTAGGCTCATCGGAAGGTTAAGTACCTCACCAGGAGCTACCTGTACCGTCTGTTTTCCATACCAAGAGACATCACTCAGTCCTTCAACATTGAGCTGATACTCTTGCTGTTGCTGAGTTTTATTGATGATCTTTAGAGTGTATGTGTTTTCTACTTCGCCTAGCCCATTCACTCTGAATAACTGGTTACGATCGCGAAGTACGCTTAGACCCGCAGGATCGACGCTAGCGACTTGAACAAAAAATAGACCAATCATAACGAGTAGAACGGCTCCATAACCGATCAGTTTAGGGCGAGCGACCTTGGTGTGCTTGCCTGATAAACGATGTTCGGTCGTGTAGCTGATCAATCCTTTGTCATAGCCCATTCGTTCCATCGTGTTGTCACACGCATCAATACAGGCACCACAGTTGATACATTCGTACTGTAGACCATCACGAATATCGATACCTGTAGGGCAGACCTGCACACACAGGTCACAATCAATACAATCACCCAAGCCTAGTGCTTTTGGATCGGCTTTGCGCGAACGAGGACCACGTGTTTCTCCACGTTTAGTGTCATAACCGACGATAAAGGTATCTTTGTCGAACATGGCTGACTGGAAACGAGCGTATGGGCACATGTGAATACACATAATTGAACGCATCCAACCTGCGTTGGCATAGGTACAAATTGCAAAGAATAACACCCAGAATACTGGCCAGAACTCAGCGTTAAAGGTGAAAAAGCCGACGACGAGTTCTTTGATTGGCACAAAGTAACCGGTAAAAGTAAAGCCTGTGGCCAGCGCAATCGCCCACCAAGCGAGATGTTTTGCTGTTTTGCGCATTGCAAGATTGGCTGTGAGCTTGCCAGAGTCTTGTTTGCGACGTTTATTAGCACTGCCTTCGAGCTTTTCTTCAAACCATATGTACATAAAGGTCCAGACGGTTTGTGGGCAGAGGTAGCCACACCATACACGGCCTAAGAAGGTCGTGAGGAAAAATAGGCCAAATGCGGCGATCATAAACAGCAGTGCAAGTAGTGTGAGGTCTTGCGGGTAAAGGGTTGTACCGAAAAAGTTAAACTGCTGATGGCCAATGTCTAACAAGATGGCTTGTCGGTCTCCGTAAGAGAGCCAAGGAATGAGTGCGAAAAATAGCAGTAGGAACCAACCACCATAGCGGCGTAATTTTTGAAAGGTACCTTTACTTTCGCGAACATAGATTCGGTTGCTTGGGTTAAACCTGTCCCCCTTAGTTTTATGAGTCTTAGGGTTAAAGGTCTTGGGAGTCACATCTTTGATATCGATTTTATCCTGACTCATTACGCTTCCTTCTTTAGGCTAATTGGCGAGATTTCTTATGTTCTCGCTCAGTAGACATTGCTGACTATTATTTTAGTAATCTCTTATGTTCGGCGATTATATACGCTATAACATTATTATTTCTTTAACACTATCAACCTTTAACAACAAAAATCATTACAGTTTTAAAAATTAATCGCCTAACAGTTTGGGTTTTAAGGGCAGTATGCGTATAAAAAAAAGCGACCACTGGTCGCCTTTGGGAGAGATCTTTTTTAGTCGATGATTCCACGAGCGCGTAAAATCGCCGTTTTAAAATCATCTTCTTGGTCTTTTTTCAGACCAGGGATCATTTCATCTTTGCTGCTGTTGCGCATTTTTAGGTGGTAGATCAGTACGTCATCGGTCAACTCTTCAAGTTTCCCGTGGTAACCCGCTTCTTGCGCTAGTTGGACGATAAACTGCAGCAGGTTCATTTCCTGATCTTTTTGCCACTCAGGTTCGAGCAGTTCGAGCAGTTCTTCAATTCGATGGCATTTCATTGGTTTTCTCCACACAACTTATAATGATTTGTCGCTAAAGGTAACAAATAGGTGCGGAGAAGGTAAGAAAAAAGCGCAGCCTAGACTGCGCTTTTTAATTAAGCTGCTTTAACCACTTTAGGAGAAGCGGCAGCCATCAAGGCTGTTTTTTCAACTAAAGTCATGGTAGTAGCGACTTGTTTTGCCATTGGAGCGGTCGCAAAACCACTACGACGGCGCATCGCACTACGATTTGTGTGCGAAAACCTGACTGCTGTTGGGCGCATCGAGTTACCTAACTGTCAGGCATATCCATTGCCAATGTAATGGCCTGATTAACTATGAGTTGAGCTCCATTACTGAAGTTTGGCTCTTCTGGCGCACGCCAATCCAAATAATTAATCAGGAATATTGATATGCAAGCACATCAATAAATAGATTAGCATTATCAGTAAGATTGGTCGATATCTAATCGATGTGTAGATGCTGCAATAATGTGAACAAGTCACTAGTAGTGAGACAGCAAACAAGATTAGTATGAAAACATTGTTATAGTCTCGTGTTTGCCAAGGAGGTGTGTATGTCGTTGTTTAAGAAAACGCTGGCGACGTTTGGTATTGGCTCAGCAAAGGTCGACTCTGTGCTTCAGCAAGAAGTGCTGTATCCGGGACAAAAACTCAATATTACGATTCATGTCTACGGTGGCTCGACTGCGCAAGAGATTGATAACATCGATCTCAAGCTATACTGCCGCTATATCAAAGAGGTTCCTGCTAACCACGATAAAGAGAAAGCCAATGCAGGGCGAATGCGCCGTGTACCGGCAAGTTATGCGTTAGCTGAGTGGTCACTTCCATATGCGTTCACCATTGAACCAGGCGAAAGTCGAGACTTCTCTGTAGAACTTGATGTGCCTTGGAATACTCCAGTCACGATTGGTGATTCCAAAGTCTGGCTTGAAACTGGTCTAGACATCGCAATGGCTAAAGATCCAACCGATAAAGATATCCTGACGGTACGACCTGATCCTCTTCTCGATGGTATTTTTACAGCACTGGAAGAACAAGGCTTACGTATTCGTCAGGTGGAGTGTGAAGCTGTAGACGGTTTTGCCATGCCGTTTGTGCAGGAGTTTGAGTTCGTGCCAACCACGGGGCCGTTTCACGGTCGCTGGCGAGAGTTAGAAGTGGTTGCTTATCGTAGTGAAGACGAGCTGCAATTGTGGTTTGAGATTGATCGCCATCGAGAAGGCGCCAAAGGTATGCTTGCAAGCTTACTGGGTATCGGTGATCTCAAGCGTCAGATGTCGATTCCGTTGCATACATCAGCTCAAGAAGCGGGGCAGAAAGTTATCGAGTATTTGGATAACCACTCTTAACCAAAAAGTAACCATTTTCAGCTTACAAGTGTAAGCTTAATGTGCCATACTCCTGAGTAATTATTCCAATCGTTACTCAAGAGTAAGGTCAAATGTCTGCGAATCCAGCCGTTGCATACAGTGTTAAAGAAGAGTTTGCCAATACGATCACCCACGCTTTTGGAATGGTGCTGAGTATTGTTGGCTTGGTACTGTTACTGCTCAAATCTACAGAACACAACGCCGATACGCTGACAATTACCAGCATGAGTATTTACGGCGGCAGCATGATTGTGCTGTTTCTTGCTTCTACTCTCTACCATGCCGTCCCCTATCAAAAAGCGAAACGAGCGCTTAAAACTTTCGACCATTGTGCTATCTACTTACTTATAGCGGGTAGCTATACACCGTTTCTTCTGGTGAGTTTGCGTACACCTTTAGCAATCAGTTTGATGGTGGTGATTTGGAGTATTGCTCTGTTTGGCATCATTATGAAGATGGCGTTTGTCTATCGGTTTAAACGGCTTTCTCTTGCCACGTATCTGATCATGGGTTGGTTATCATTGATAGTGATTTATCAATTAGCGATGCATTTAGCGCTTGGAGGGCTAACTTTGCTTGCTGCTGGTGGAGTGATCTATTCGTTGGGAGTGATCTTCTATGTTGCTAAACGCATCCCCTACAATCATGCAATCTGGCATGGCTTTGTTTTAGCAGGATGCGCTTGCCATTTTTTCGCGATTTATCTTTATGTCGACCCTGTTTAACGGGTTTCGACTTTGATGATTTTTGCGTTGATTTGGTACTGTTCAGCGCGTTCAACAGGGATCTTGATTGTTTTACCTGCGACGGCCTGTTGAGGTCTTAGGTAGGTATCAGCAAGGCGCTTGATGGAAGTCCAAACCGCAAATGTTTGTTCAGAGATAACCTCTCCAGACATGTTTAATAACTCTACCTCTACTTCAACCAGTACGACAGACTGAGTGCTTTGGTTCGTCAAAGAGGTCTCAATAACCAACTGATCAGATTGATACTGTGCAGCTCCAAGCAGTACATCAACGCCAGAGTCAGATAGCTGCATTACTGGTTTTTGGCTACCAAGTTGAATTACGCTGCCCACTTGTCGGTTAATCACAGGAATAGTCGCGACGGTTTTTACTGGGATAGACGGTGTATCAGTTGACGCTTCAACTATGTATTGCCAAGTAAAATCATCATTCAGCTGTACTTGGCGCCCATCGGCAAGAGTGACTGTCTGCGCCGCGTAAATCATAGTGCTCGCAAGCAAGCATGAAAGTCCAATCGTCGTTTTCATATTTATTCCTTAACGTCGCCAGAAGGCAGGGAAGAAAAGCACCAGTAGAGTCAGTATCTCTAAGCGTCCCATTAACATTCCCAGGCTGAGGAGCCATTTAGCAGCGTCAGGTAGGGGAGCAAAGTTGCCTGTTGGTCCGATAATAGAACCCATCCCAGGTCCAACGTTTGCAACCGCAGTAATAGAGCCCGAAATACTGGTAATTGGGTCAAGGCCCATGGCACTCAGTCCCCCAGCAATCGCGATAATCGTGATAAAAAAAGTTAAGCCGAAAGCCACTACTGAACGCACGATATCATCATTGACCGGACGGTTGTTGTAGCGTTGAACAAATACACCAGAAGGGTGAATTAGTTTCATCATCTGCTTGTTGAGTAGGGTTACAGCAATCTGAAAGCGGAAAACTTTGATGCCGCCAGAGGTAGAACCGGAACAGGCGCCTGCCATCATTAAGAACGCAAATAGAGTGGTTGGCAGAGCTCCCCAAGCGGTGAAATCTTCAAGACCAAATCCGGTGGTAGTGACAACGGAGACGATGTTAAACATGGATACTCGCAGGGCATCGATCACCGCGTAGCCATCTCGAATCACCAACCAAGCCGATATAATTAGACTGCTTATAAGAAATAAATAAGTGAATCCACGCACCTGAGCATCATTGAGCAGCTCATTCAAGCGACGTTTTCTGATGACGGCAACGAACAATAAGAAGGGCAGTCCACCTAAAAACATAAACAAGGTCGCGACCCAATGAGCGCCATTTGAGAAGTGGTTCATTGAGCCATCAGAAGTGGAGTAGCCACCAGTCGATAGCGTGGTAAAGGCATGGTTAATGGCCTCAAATAGATTCATTCCTGTTATCAGGTAGCCAACAATACACAAACCCGTTAACGCCAGATAAACCGCAACAATGTTTTTAGCCACTGTTTTGGCTCTTGGGCTACTTTTATCTGACCAGTCTGATGATTCGGTATGGAAGAGCTTCATACCACCAACGTTTAACATCGGAAGAACCGCAACAGCCATGACGATAAAGCCAATGCCTCCCAGCCACTGCAATATTGAACGCCACAGCAGGATACTTGGCGCCATATTGTCTAGCCCACTTAGCACCGTAGACCCAGTAGTAGTGATGCCTGACATGGTTTCAAAGTAGGCGTCAGTGAAACTGATATGATTGATAAACACGAATGGTAAGGCGGCAAAAGCACTGGCGATAGTCCATACCAAACTGGTGATCAGAAACATGTCACGCACACTGAGTTTAAAGTCTCTCGTTCGCCCGACACTTAGGCAGCAGAAGGCGGCTAAATGGGTGATTAGCACAGCTTGACCAAATTCGAGAAAACCCGAAGTACCAGTGATAAAGGCGACTAAGGTGGGGACGTACATAAATAGGGCTAGTTTAGAAAGTACTAACCCTATTACAAAAAGTACGGGACGAAAGTTAACCATAACCCGAGCCTATAGGAAGAATGGACTTGGCTGGAATAGTGCTTCTACGTCTGGTACGTACTTCTTATCAACGAGGAACATCACTACGTGATCATCCTGTTCGATAACCGTACGGTCATGGGCAATGAGTACCTCTTCACCACGGACGATTGCGCCGATAGTGGTACCCGGTGGTAGTTTGATGTCGCCAATCGCTCGGCCAACCACCTTGGACGTGGTTTCATCGCCGTGGGCGATTGCTTCGATTGCTTCAGCGGCTCCACGACGTAGTGAAGATACGTTGACAATATCTGCTCGACGCACGTGGGTTAGCAGTGCTGATATTGTGGCCTGCTGTGGCGAGATCGCAACGTCGATAACACCGCCTTGTACAAGGTCAACATAGGCACCGCGTTGGATCAACACCATTACCTTCTTTGCTCCCATACGTTTGGCGAGCATGGCTGACATAATGTTGGTTTCATCTTCGTTGGTTAGAGCAATAAATACATCAACCTGATCGATGTTCTCTTCAGCTAGCAATTCTTGGTCGGCAGCATCGCCACAGAAAACAATGGTGTTCTCTAGTTCTTCAGACAGCGTTTCAGCTCGCTGATAGCTTCGTTCAATAAGTTTGACGCTGTATGACTGCTCAAGACGACGCGCTAGGCTGGCACCGATGTTACCCCCGCCGACGATCATGATGCGACGATAAGGTTTTTCAAGACGTTGCAGTTCACTCATGACTGAGCGGATATGATTGCTGGCGGCGACAAAGAACACTTCATCATCAGCCTCGATAATGGTTGTACCCTGAGGTCTGATAGGTCGACCTTGACGGAAAATCGCCGCTACACGAGTATCGATATGCGGCATGTGTTCACGCAATGCCGACAGCGCGTTACCCACTAATGGGCCACCGTAATAGGCTTTCACCGCAACCAGGCTGACTTTCTGTTCTGCGAAGCTCACAACCTGTAAAGCTCCTGGATACTGGATCAAGCGTTCAATGTAACTGGTGACGAGTTCTTCAGGTGCAATTAAATGATCGACGGGTACGGCGCCAGATTGGAATAGTGCTTCTTTTTCAGCGAGGTATTCTGGTGAACGAATACGAGCGATACGGTTTGGTGTATTAAACAGAGAAAAAGCCACCTGACAAGCGGCCATGTTAGTTTCATCCATGTTGGTTACTGCAACCAACATATCAGCATCTTGTGCACCGGCTTCGCGCAGTACGTCTGGGTGACTTGCGTGACCATTAACCACACGGAGATCGTATTTGTCTTGAAGCTCACGCAGACGATCTGAGTCTCTATCGACGATGGTGATGTCGTTGTTCTCACCGACAAGGTTTTCTGCCAACGTGCCGCCAACTTGACCCGCACCAAGAATGATGATTTTCATACCGTTTTCTCGTTTAACTACTTAAAAAGGCGACAGGGTTGCTGCCGTCCTATCACTTACGCGTTCTTAGTTAGGATGGCGTAATAGAAGCCATCCATATCCTCTTCACCTGGTAAAATCTGACGTCCAGGGTTACTCACATCTGAACCTTGCAACTGAGCGTCTGAAGTGCGAGCTAGGAAAGCTTTCACCTGCTCCTTGTTCTCTTGAGGTGTGATTGAACAGGTTGCATACACTAGAGTGCCGCCCGGCTTCAGTTGTTGCCACATTGCATCAAGGATTTCGCTTTGTAGCTCGGCCAAGGCGGCAATGTCGTCAGCTCGGCGTAACCACTTGATATCAGGGTGACGACGAATAACGCCAGTCGCAGAACAAGGTGCATCGAGTAGAATGCGATCAAATTGCTCACCTTGCCACCAATCTTGCGGATTTCGTGCGTCACCGCAAATCACTTTGGCTTTGAGGTTCAAACGCTGCAAGTTATCGTGAACGCGCTTCAAACGTGTATCGTCGCAATCAATGGCAACCACTTCACAACCCTGAGTACGTTCCAGAATGTGTGCTGTTTTACCGCCAGGGGCCGCACAACAGTCTAAGATCAATTCGCCATCTTGCGGTGTTAGGTAGTTAATCGATAACTGCGCGGCCGCATCCTGAACGGACACCCAACCTTTTTCAAAGCCAGGCAGTTTTGTCACGTCACATGGGGTGGCCAATTTTACGGCGTCTTTGGCTTCACTATGAATCGTGTTATCAATGTTTTCATTTTTAAGTAATTCAAGGTATTCATCACGCGAGTGGTGTTGGTGGTTAACACGTAGCCACATTGGTGCTTTGTTGTTGTTCGCTTCAACAATCTCTTGCCACTGCTCTGGATAGCTCTCTTGAAGTAACTTCAGTAGCCAACTTGGATGACCATATTTGCCAGCATTGTGACTCACCGCTATTGCGTCTAACTCTTGCTGATGACGCTGATAATTACGTAAAACTGCGTTGATCAAGCCGCGTAGACGTGGGCCTTTAAGAGTGTTTGTCCCCTCTACCGTTTCACCTACCGCCGCATGCGCGGGAATACGCATAAAGCTAAGTTGGTAGATACCGACCAGAATCAGGTGGTGAAAGACACGTTGTTTACCTTTGAGTGGCTTATCCATCAACTCGTTGGCAATGGATTCCAAGCGTGGGAGGTAACGTAGTGCACCATAACAAATCTCTTGTAATAGTGCGTGATCACGAGGCTTGATAGTTTGTTGAGCCGCAGGGAGTGCGCTCGAAAGAGAGTGACCTTTGTCGACCACTTGGAATAGGACGTTGGCTGCAGCAGCGCGAACATTCATGTTGAGTACCTTAATGGTGCGAGAGCATCTCTGCTCTCGAAAAGTTCGTAATAGTGAGCCCAATGATAATGACTGAGCTCGAATGGGGACTAGCTAAGTACGCTACCCACTTCAAACCAGTTTGCACGAGAGTTAAGAATATCTTGTACTGGCATGGCTTTTTTACCCGGTATCTGTAGCTGTTCTAGGACAAGTACACCTTTGCCTGTCGCGACATAGATACCAGACTTGTCTGCTTGCAAAATTGTGCCCGCAGGTTTCGCTGAAGTTTGCTCTTCAACACGGCTTTGCCAAACTTTGATGCTATTTTCAGCGGCATCAAAGTGGCTCATTGGCCAAGGATTGAACGCACGGACGCAACGCTCGATGTGTTGAGCCTCATCATTCCAGTTGATACGAGCTTCTTCTTTGCTGAGTTTTTTCGCGTAGTTTGCCAGTTCATCGTCTTGCTTTTCTGCCACAGCCGTACCATTCGCGATATCTGTTAGGCATTCCACCAAAGCTTGAGGACCAAGTTCTGCTAACTTCTCGTACATTGATGTGCTGGTGTCGTTAGCCTCAATAGGTAGAGTGGCAATTTTTAGCATATCGCCAGTATCAAGGCCGATATCCATTTGCATGATGGTCACGCCAGTCTCTTTGTCGCCCGCCCAAATAGAACGTTGAATCGGAGCCGCACCACGCCAGCGTGGAAGAATTGAACCATGAACGTTAATACAACCGAGTTTTGGTGTATCGAGTACCGCTTGAGGCAGAAGCAGACCGTAAGCAACCACAACCATGAGATCGGCATTCAGTTCTGCCAATTCTTGTTTCGCCTCATCTGATTTGAAGTTTTCTGGCTGATATACCGGAATGTTATGCTCAAGAGCGATATTTTTAACTGGGCTTGCTGTCAGCTTCTTACCTCGACCCGCTGGGCGATCTGGTTGAGTGTAAACAGCAATGATCTCGTGCTCCGAAGACAACAACGCCGCCAAGTGACGGGCGGCGAAATCCGGAGTACCAGCAAAAACAATTTTTAAAGGTTTGCTCAAGGTACCTTCCTTCTATTAGTTAGCGATTAAGCGTTCGTATTTTTCTCGTTGAAGCGTTTAATTTTCGCAAGCTTGTCTTGGATGCGTTTACGCTTTAGAGGCGAAAGATAATCTACAAAAAGTTTGCCTTCTAAGTGGTCAAGCTCATGCTGAACACAAATAGCTAATAGATCGTCAGCTTCAAAAGTGAATTCTTCGCCATCACGATTAAGTGCTTTTACCGTTACTTCAGCTGCTCGTGGCACAAGTGCACGTGCGCCAGGAACCGATAGACAGCCTTCTTCAATGCCATCTTCACCGCGTTTTTCGATGATTTCTGGGTTGATCAGAACCATAGGTTCGTCACGGGTATCGGAAACATCGATAACAACGATACGTTGGTGGAAATCTACTTGGGTTGCAGCCAAGCCGATACCTTCTTCGTCGTACATGGTTTCAATCATGTCATCAACGAACTTTTGAATCTCAGGTGTCACTGCTTCTACGGGCTTTGCCACTGTGCGCAGGCGATCATCTGGGAATGTTAATACTTGTAATACAGACATATACACTCGAATGTTGAACTGTGCCAAATCAGGATAAACCTTGTTGGCTCAATTCTAGACATTTTACATCTCAAATGACAGCATCAATGCGGCTTTTTGAGTCGCTTCTTGTTCATGAAGCGAGTGATGTCGATGACACAACCACGCAACTAGAGCTGCTAATTGTGGTGGTTTTGTTAAGTGATTGAGTGCTTGGTGCATATTTACGGGGTAGGAAATCTTTAAACTTCAAGCTGCCTACGTACCCCTAAGGCAAGCTTGTAAAACATCAAGGAATAGCAGTGGTATCTGATGAAGAACTCAGTGCTTGGTTGTCACTGTATTTTACTCCCGGAATTGGCTCTAAGAGCTTTACTCGCTTATTGGAATACGATTCTCCCATCAATATCGTTACCTCTAAAGCGACTGCCTTATTAGCTCTAGGAATGAACGACAGGCAGGTTGACTATCTTCACCATCGCGCACGGAAAGACGTAGAGCAGTGTTTTGATTGGCAGGCGCAGATGGGCAATAACCACATCGTCACATTACTTGATCAAGGTTATCCCGAACTTTTAAAACAGGCTTCAGGTTCACCTGCAATTTTATTTGTTAAAGGGAGTGTTGAGAGCTTGTCGCAACCTCAAATAGCGATAGTGGGCAGTCGATCCGCCAGTCATGAAGGGCTTGATACGGCTCGTCAATTTGCCAAGCATTTGGTGAAGCAGGGTTTAGCTGTGACCAGTGGGCTAGCGCTTGGGGTCGATGGATACGCACATGATGGTGCTCTACAGGGGGGCGGACAAACTCTTGCCGTTCTAGGGTGTGGTTTACAGACCGTTTATCCTACACGCCACCGTGATTTGGCGGGTCGAATTCTTGATGCTGGAGGCGCGCTAGTTTCTGAATTGCATCCTCATGCCAAACCAAAGTCGGCACACTTTCCGCGTCGTAACAGAATAATTAGTGGCCTTTCTGTTGGTGTTTTGGTTGTCGAGGCGGCGGAAAAGAGTGGTTCCCTTATTACTGCTCGTTACGCTCTTGAACAAGGGCGAGAAGTGTTTGCCTTGCCAGGTTCAATTCACAATGTGAACGCGAGGGGATGTAACCTTCTAATTAAACAGGGGGCTTGCTTGGTATTAACGGTGGATGACATTGTGAGTGAAGTAGAAACGCTTTTGCAGTGGTCTAACAAAAGTGAGCCTCCGATTCAAAATGAGCTATTCAATGAAATTGGTGGTAAAGAACAATTGCCATTTCCTCAGCTGTTAGCTAACGTAGGAAGTAAGGCTACACCAGTTGATATTCTTGCAAACAGGACCAATATACCTGTGCAGGAAGTCATGATGCAGCTCTTGGAGCTTGAGCTCTCAGGGCATGTTGTTGCAGTTTGTGGTGGCTATATTCTTAAGGGGAGGGGCTAGCTATGATGATGGATATCCTAATGTATCTATTCGAGACCTACATCCATAGCGATGCAGATTTACAGGTCAATCAAGATGAGCTAGAAGAAGAGCTTCTTCGCGCTGGTTTTCATCAAAAAGACATATACAAAGCTCTCGTCTGGCTAGAAGAGTTAGCAGCACTGCAGCAAAGTGAAACTCACTCGGCGATTTCAGTGTGTAGCACTTCAAACTCAACTCGTATTTATACGGCTAAAGAGTGTGAACGTCTTAGCCTTGAATGTCGTGGTTTTTTAACCTTTTTAGAGCAGGTTAATGTGTTGACGACAGAAACTCGTGAAATGGTTATCGACCGTATTATGGGTTTAGAAACTGATGAGTTTGAGTTAGACGATCTGAAATGGATTGTGTTGATGGTGCTATTTAATGTGCCAGGTAATGAAAATGCTTATACGCTTATGGAAGAGCTGTTGTATACCAAAGAGCAAGGTATTCTGCATTAATCTTCAAGAGTAGATATGAGTAACAAAATAGATCATCAGTTGTTCTCTGCCCATGAACATGCGTTAGAGCATCAAGCATGTCCTAAGTGTCAGGAACAGCACCGTGAGGGTGAACTTCAGCTTCGTCATGGTAGGCATGGTCCTTTTCTCGGTTGCAACCAGTATCCGGCCTGCGACTACATTAAGCCATTGCATCAAAATGATGGCCATATCGTTAAAGAGTTAGGTGTAGCGTGCCCAGAGTGCGGTAATGAACTGGTTTTGCGTCAGGGTCGCTATGGCATGTTCATTGGATGCAGTCACTATCCCCAGTGCCAACATATTGAGTCGCTCGAAAAGCCAAAACAAGAGCACACGCCACAAACGTACACTTGTCCTGAATGCCATAAAGGACAGCTTGTCGAACGTAAAACGCGCTTTGGCAAACTCTTTTATGCTTGTGACAACTATCCAAAATGCAAGTTTGCCGTGAATCAACCCCCAGTTGCAGGCAGTTGCGAGCAATGTGGTTATCCACTATTAGTCGAGAAGAAACTCGCCAGTGGCAATAAGCGCCAGTGCGCAAATCGTAAATGTCATCACACCCAATCAGAGCAATAAAAAACGGCGCATAAAGCGCCGTTTTTGCTTCTTATTCTCTATTCCGAGAAGTGCTCGGCAAATTCATGCACCGCAGGAAAAGCTTGCTTATCAAGCAGGTTGGCCAGCGCGCATAATTTGCGTTGAAGTTCACCGTTGTAGTCACCACAGACATTGATATGTCCCATCTTGCGTCCAGCACGTTTCTCTTTGCCGTACCAGTGGATATGACACCCATCCATCGCAAGCACTTCTGTTGGTAGTGTATCTTCACCTAAGATGTTGATCATTGAGGTCGAACGGATCAGTTTTGTACTGCCAAGTGGTAAGCCACACACTGCACGTAGATGGTTTTCAAACTGACAGGTTTCTGCACCTTGTTGAGTCCAGTGACCTGAGTTGTGTACTCGTGGCGCGATTTCATTGACCAGCAGGGTGCCGTCGACATCAAAAAACTCCAGCGCTAATACACCCACATACTCGAGTCGCTCTGCGATCGCAGTAAACATCGCCTTTGCTTGTTCTTGCAGTTCAGTATCTGCAATCGCGGTTGAGAGAGTCAGCACGCCGTCTGTGTGGATGTTCTCTGCGAGTGGGTAGACGGCGATTGAACCATCTTTACCACGAGCACCAACCAAAGAGACTTCTCGGTTGAAAGGAACAAACTGTTCTGCAACGATCGCTTGTGTAGGCGTTGCCGCAATGCAATCAGCCATCTCAGTCCAGATTTGCTCTACTTGAGCCATCTCTTTCAAACGCCATTGACCTTTGCCATCATAGCCACCTAGCGCACTCTTGAGCACCATTGGAATACCGACATGGTCGATAGCCTGATCGAAATCTTCGCGCGTCTCGATCACATAATACTTAGCATTGCGAACATCCGCTTGATCGAGAAGCGACTTTTCAAGTCGACGATCGCCGCCAGCTTTAATCGCTTGTGTTGATGGGAGAAACTTTCCGCTTTGCTCGCAGATCTCAAGAATAGGATGTGGAATATGTTCAAACTCTGCGGTGATGACATCCGCTTTTTCGATCGCATTTTCCAACCCGTGGCCAATAACAGCTTGTGTTAGTGGGTGAACAATATTTTCACTACCGACATCGTAGGCAGAGATCTCAATGTTAAGAGGTGCACCAGCAAGTGACATCATTCGCGCCAGTTGGCCTGCGCCTAACACTAAAACATGCATCGACTTAATCCTCTGCTGGATTTGGGTTTGCTAGAACGGTTTCAGTTTGCTCACGACGGAAAGCTTCCACTTTCGCCATGATTTCTTCATCGTGAGTACCTAGGATTTGAGCAGCGAGAATGCCTGCGTTTGCTGCGCCAGCCTCACCAATAGCAAGAGTACCAACGGCAATCCCTTTCGGCATCTGAACGATGGAGTACAGTGAATCCAATCCACTCAGTGCACGAGACTGAACGGGTACACCCAGTACAGGTAGAGATGTAAAGGCTGCCGCCATACCTGGTAGATGTGCTGCGCCACCTGCGCCAGCAATAATCACTTTTAGCCCACGTTGCTTTGCGGTGGTTGCGTAATCTGCAAGAAGCTGAGGGGTACGGTGCGCTGACACAACTTTGGTTTCGTACTCAACGCCAAACTTGTCTAGCATTTCTGCGGCTAGCTTCATTGTTGGCCAATCTGATTTTGAACCCATGATGATACCGACTTTCATCTCAAACTCCTTCAAAGCACATAGAATAGTGAGCAAATAATTTGAGCGCATTATACGGGGATTTCCGATCGAAGCAAACGTTTGCGTTGGGTTTGAAAGCGACGCCTATGAATTTGTCGACAAATAGCTTTAGTGTGTGGTTGCGAATATTTGTACACTTGTGCGGATTGATGATTAATAGGAAGTGATTTGGTGGATAACTTTGATAAGGCGCTCAGCGCTTTGCGTAATGGTGAAGTCATCGCTTACCCAACCGAAGGCGTGTTTGGGGTCGGATGCGATCCCGATAATCCTCAAGCCATTGATAAGCTACTAAAACTCAAACAGAGACCAAAGGACAAAGGGCTGATTCTCATCGCAGCAAGTTACCAGCAGTTGCTGCCTTATATTGATGAATCTCAGTTGACGCCAAAGCAGTTAGCGCAAGTAAAGCAAAGTTGGCCCGGACCGGTAACTTGGATCATGCCTTGTAGCGATAAAGTCTCTGTCTGGGTTTGCGGTCAATATAATTCGATTGCAGTTCGTGTGAGTGATCATCCTTTGGTACAAAAGATGTGTAATGCATTTGGAAAGCCGTTAACCTCTACCAGCGCGAACTTGACCGGTCAGCCACCTTGTATGACGACTGATGAAGTCTACCAGCAATTGGGTAGCCAATTGGTTGCTGTCTTGGAGGGGGAAACAGGGGGGCGTAATAAACCCAGTGAGATTCGCGATGCTAAAACCTCACAAGTATTAAGACAGGGATAACCCTGCAGTTAAGGAAGTCGTATGTCAGCCATAGATAAACTAGCGGTTAAGCAGTTTTTAATGAAACTTCAGGATTCAATTTGTCAGCAGTTGGAAGAGGCTGATGGACAAGCGGTGTTTGTCGAAGATGCATGGCACCGTGAACCTGGAGAGAAATTGGGCGGGGGCGGCCGTACTCGTGTCATGAAAGATGGTGCGGTATTTGAACAAGGTGGAGTTAACTTCTCCCACGTTGAAGGGAAAGAGATGCCGGCTTCAGCAACAGCGCATCGTCCTGAACTGGCTGGGCGTCGTTTTGAAGCGATGGGGGTCTCTTTGGTTATGCACCCGAATAACCCTTATGTACCAACCTCTCACGCTAATGTACGTTTCTTTATTGCCGAGAAAGAGGGTGAAGACCCTATCTGGTGGTTCGGTGGTGGCTTCGATTTAACGCCATTCTACCCATTCGAAGAAGATGCTCAGTACTGGCACAACACGGCTAAGGAAGTGTGTGCCCCGTTCGGTAGCGAAGTTTATCCAGAACATAAAGCTTGGTGTGACCGATATTTCTATCTCCCTCATCGCGATGAAACTCGTGGTGTTGGCGGCTTGTTCTTTGATGATCTCAACCATTGGGAATTCGACAAGTGCTTTGATTACATCAAGGCGGTCGGTGAAGGTTATACTCAAGCTTATTTGCCTATTATCGAGCGTCGTAAAGAGACTGCATACGGCGAGCGTGAACGTCAGTTCCAGTTATATCGCCGAGGTCGCTATGTTGAGTTTAACCTAGTGTTTGACCGTGGCACTCTATTTGGCCTACAGAGTGGTGGCCGGACTGAGTCGATCCTAATGTCGATGCCTCCGCTTGCGCGTTGGGAGTATGCTTATCAAGTTGAACCTAACTCACCGGAAGCGGAGCTCTATGATCATTACCTTAAACCAAGAGAGTGGTAAGGCTTTCTTCCTTATATAGATAGTGATAGGGTCAACTTAACTTAGTTGACCCTTTTTATTTCTGCAGGTAAGGATATGACACAGCAAATAGATCGTTATGCCGTTTTTGGTAATCCCATTGGACACAGTAAATCCCCTTTTATTCATACTCTATTTGCTCGCCAGACTAACCAGTCTCTTACTTACACAGCAGAGCTTGCGCCTGTTGGTGAATTTAACAGTGCCGCAAAGATGTTTTTTTCTACTGGCGGCAAAGGGTGCAATGTGACAGTGCCGTTCAAAGAAGATGCTTACCAATTCGCGACACGACTGACTGAGCGAGCGAAACTCGCTGGTGCGGTCAATACCTTAAAGAAGCTGGATGATGGAGAAATCATTGGTGACAACACCGATGGGGAAGGGCTGGTACAAGATCTGTTGCAACACCAAGTGCCGCTGAAAGATGCGCGAATACTTATCATTGGTGCTGGTGGCGCAGCGAGAGGGGTAATAAAGCCATTACTTGATCAACAACCAAGTGAAATCGTTATTACCAACCGAACATTCTCCAAGGCGTTGCAGCTTGAAGAGATGTTTTCTCCATATGGACGGGTCCAGTCCGTAGCAATGTCAGAGATAAATGATGGCTTTGATGTGGTGATTAACTCTACGTCGGCGAGTCTAAGTGGTGAACTTCCTGAAATCTCTCCTGATATATTTACTAAGCATACGCATGTCTACGACATGATGTACAGTGCGGGCAACACAGCGTTTAATCAATGGGCTATAGATAATAAGGTAGCCGCTGCCTACGATGGCTTGGGTATGTTGGTTGGTCAGGCCGCAGAAAGCTTTATGTTGTGGCGTGGACTTCGACCAGGAACCAAACAAATTCTGCGCGAACTGCGTAAGAATCTAGAAGGAATGTAAAATTGAATCAGTCGATCCTATTTCCAGATCTACAGTCTTGGGATGAGCAACATAAAGAGATGACGTTCCCTGCTCAGCTGGCTGGGGCACTCATTGAATGTGTCATTACTCAGGCTGAATTGGAAAAATTATCCGGACAAACCATCAACAATGCCCAACAAGCCCTAGACCTCTTTACTCAATATCGTTTTGATCTAGAGGAACTTGCCGAGCAACTTATCGAAGATGAAGAGTTCAACGCTGATGGAAAAGTAGAGGTAACTAATTAAGGTCTTCTACCTGATGTAGGTAGTCCTCTTTGTTCTGTACATAGTTATCTGCAGATTTTTGCAAGAAAGCACGCTCGGCATCGTTAAGAGGGCGTGCTTGTTTGATTGGGCTGCCTACATAAAGATAACCGCTTTGCAAAACCTTTCCGGGTGGAACCAGACTGCCTGCTCCTATCATTACCTCATCTTCTATTACAACACCATCCAGTACGATTGCGCCCATACCAACTAAAACACGGTCTTTGATGGTACAGCCATGAAGCATCACCTTGTGACCTATGGTTACGTCATTGCCAATAATAAGAGGGTAGCCTTCTGGGTTGGCTGCGTTTTTATGGGTAACATGAAGTACGCTTCCATCTTGGATATTAGTACGTTCGCCTATATGGATATGGTTAACGTCTCCGCGAGCGGCCACCAAAGGCCAAACGCTAGAGTCATCGCCAATTTGAATGTCGCCAACTAAAATAGAACTACTATCTATATAGACGCGTTGGCCGATTTGGGGCTTGATACCTTTATAACTGCGCAGAGAGCTCATTTTATCTCCTAGTAAGAAGGGGGAATTTGCCAATATTGGCGTAGAAAAGTGACAAAAACAGATGGTTTTGAATAGAAAATACCCAAACAGCAAAAAAATCAAAAAAAACTCAAAAAAGCACTTGCCAATGTGATGGCGATCTCTATAATGCCCCCTCGCTGACACGGGAACAGTTCGAAGCTAAGGTTTCGAAAGAATGAAAGCCCAGTTAGCAGGTCGCTTAGCCAAGTGGAAACACTTGAAAAAAGTTTGAAAAAAGTGGTTGACACTAAACTTTATCTCGCTAAAATGACCGCCTCTTCCGAAGTGATGTTGGTCACAAAGAAGAGCAGCTCTTTAACAATATAAACCTATCAATCTGTGTGGGCACTCGTTGATGATAATCCAATTAGAAGCTTAGGCTTCAAATTAGGTTTCAATGAAACGAAGTGACCATTCGAATTGGGCAACAGCCTTGAGCTGTTTTGTTTTACTTTCTCAAAAGTAAAGACCAATAAGAGCACAGTCAATTCAAACATTACTTATGTAATGTTCAGTATTCATTGAGCCGACAAAATCTTAAATTGAAGAGTTTGATCATGGCTCAGATTGAACGCTGGCGGCAGGCCT